>CALVER010000007.1 GCA_944326625.1 Candidatus Gastranaerophilales bacterium
GCTTTGAATACTTTAAAGCCTGATGTGGAGCCGTTTGCTACAAAAACTCTCGGCGAAATGATATCAATTATAAAAGACTTAATCAAAAACGGCTATGCTTATGAAGCAAACGGAGATGTGTATTTCAGGGTTAAAAAATTCCCGCGGTACGGTTATCTTTCAAAACAGCCGATCGATAAGCTTGAAAGTGGTGCGAGAATTGAAGTGGGCGAACACAAAGAGGATCCTCTTGATTTTGCATTGTGGAAAAAAGACGAAAAATTCGGCTACAATTCCCCGTGGGGTGTTGGCCGTCCCGGCTGGCACATAGAGTGTTCTGCAATGAGCCGTAAATATTTGGGCAAAACAATTGATATTCACGCAGGCGGAGCGGATTTGATTTTCCCTCACCATGAAAATGAAATCGCTCAATCCGAATGCGCAAACGGCTGCAAGTTCGTAAATTACTGGCTTCATAACGGTTTTGTGACTATTAATAAAGAAAAAATGTCAAAATCTCTCGGGAATTTCCTGACAATTGACGATTTGTTGAAAAAATATGACTCAAATACAATAAGATTTTTCATTTTAACAAACCATTACAGAATGCCCGTTGAATTTTCGGATGAAGCTTTAGCGTCAGCTCAGGCAGGTGTTAAACGGCTTTTGAATGCTAAGCGTACAAAGATTAACGAGAATTTGGATATTACTAAAACAGATGAACACAAAGAATTTGTCGACGCTATGGATGATGATTTGAATACATCTAAAGCTCTTGCTGTTTTGTTTGAACTGGCTAATAAAGCAAATAAAGACGACAAAGACGCGTTTACGATTTTGTATAAACTTGCATCTGTTCTAGGTTTTAGTTTTGAAAAAGCAGAGCTTTCCAAAGAAGAACTTGAAAAAGCCGCAGCGCATGTGTCAGAAGTTTTGGGTGAAAAATTTAATTCAATGGATGAATTGATAGAATTTCGTAAAAAAGCGCGAGAAGAAAAGAATTGGGCTGTCGCTGACAAAATCCGTATAGCGCTTGATGAAGTCGGAATTGTGGTGAAAGATTCCAAAGACGGCACGGTTTTAGAGTTGAAATAATGTTGTCGGGTTAGATGAAAAATTCTAACCCGACTTGCAAAATTTAATTATTCAGCTTCTTTGCAGGAATGCGCTCCGTCCCAGGACAATTTATCGTGACAGTGAAGGTAATCCATGTTTTTGTTATATATTACCCAGGCTGTACAATGTTGTCCGGAAGTGTTCTCATGATTGGAAGGATCACATCTGTATTCGAATGAGTAATCTTCGGGATCATCTTTGGCACCTGTTGGGAAAAGACCTTTTGCATTGTATCTGAAATAAAATTTTGTTTTCCCGAGGATATTGTCTTTTGCTTGCGGTAAAACCACATAAATTGTTCCCCATAAAAATGCTGAAGAAGATCCGCCGGTATACCACCCCATGCCAATAAATGTTCCGTCTTGTAAAAAGAAATTTGAACTTGGTGCAGTGTCTGTGGTTTCACTAATTATCAGGTTTGCATCATCTAATTTGTCACCTGCAATATTGTAGCTTGCCCAAGGATGACATACTTTGCCTGCTTCGCAAATTTTAGATACCCTTAAATATTTTCTTAAACGTTCTGCTATTATGTCGTTACCGCTTCTGTCATATATGGTTTTTCCTGTATCTTCGTCTATTATGCCTGTATTAGTCGGATTTAGCCCCCATGTATTAATAGGGCCGTATTCAACTGTCATCATCTGGTACGCACTCGCAAGCATTGAATATATTTTCGTTAACTGTGATACAGTCTGTTTTTCTTTATAACTTGTAATAAGTGTAGGAATTGTCATCGCCGCTACAACTCCGATGATTGCTAAAGTGATAAGCACCTCTGCAAGTGTAAAACCGAATTTTTTCATGTAACCTCCATTTGATTTATAATTCATTATAACATATCTATAATTAAATTGCCAATAGGTTAATTTAATATTATCGCGTACGCGATAGGATATTTAATATATTACATTCAAAATTAATATTATGCAAGATATTAAGAAAAAAGTTATTTGTTCTTCTATCGCAAAAACTGTCAAGCGCCTGAGGGGTACAAAAAGCCAGTTTATGCTCGGGGCTGAATATGATATTCCGTCGTCGGTTTTGAGCGATTTGGAACGCGGGGTTAAGGATCCTCAGCTTACGACTTTGTTTAAACTTGCGGGTGCTTTCGGGCTTTCGATTTCGCAATTTATGAAGGAAATGGAAAAGGAATTACCGCAAAATTTTTCGGTTAATGAAGAATAATGTTTGTCATATAATATTTATATGAAAAGAGCTTTGCTTTTATTTTTAATATTTTTGGCTTGTCCTTTAGTGAATGCGGAATCCGTAGTTCCTGAAGCCACATTGGGAATAGCCCGTGAGGCTGAAATCAGAGCTGTTTATGAAAAGCCTAAATCCGAAATTGTCCGCGTAGGGCTTGGTGACAATTCGTTTAACAAATATGATTATGACAAGGCCGGAATTTTTGCGGAAGCTGAGATGAATGTTTTTGACGGTTCGGAATTAATTGTAAATGTTCCTGCATATAAAACGGTTAACGTAAAGCTTTCTTCCGATATGTTTGTTTTGACATACGATAACGGTGAGGTTATTGATCAGGTCAAAGGGCCTGTGAGATTTGTGTGTAATGACGGGAGATTAGGCGTAAAAAATTTAAAACGTGTCGGCACTCAGGCTTTTTACAGAGGCGAAATTGAGATTACAAAGTATAATAAAAGGCTCGGACGTTTTCATATTGTGAACGTCATTGAGGTTGAAGATTACTTGAAAGGTGTTGTGCCGAATGAAATGCCTGTGCATTTCGGGTTGGAAGCATTAAAGGCTCAGAGCGTTGCGGCAAGAAATTATGTATTATCACCGAGAGTAAAGGCTTATGACGCATTTGATGTTGTGGACAGTGTAGCAAGTCAGGTGTATTTCGGGGCAGGCTCTGAAAAAGATTTAGGCACCCGTGCTGTCGAAGAAACGGAAGGTATTGTCGCGCTTTATAACTGGGACTTAATCCTTGCCCAGTATTCATCAACCGCAGGCGGGTATACAGAGAGTTTTGCAAATGTTTTTTCCGACCCTAAATCAAAAGCGTTCCCGTCGGTTTCAAAACCTTATTTGATTGCAAAACCTGATATGCTCAGCCAGCAGCCTTTATCTGTCGAAGAAGATGCGGCGGCATTTTACAAATCAAAACCCGATTCCTATGATATGAAGTCACCCTATTTCAGATGGGAAAGAACCTGGACAAAAGATGAACTCCAAAAAGTTTTGCAGTCAAATCTTGCGGCACAATCAGCAACGGGATTTGTTCATCCTGAATTCAGAAAAGGCGACAAGCTTGATGATATTGTTAAACTTGATGTTAAGCGACGCGGCGAATCAGGCAAAATTATTGAAATGGAAATTGTCACTAAAACCCAAAATTATAAGGTGTATAAAGAACTTGTTGTCCGCAGACTGTTGACAAATAAAGGCAAAGCGCTCCCGAGTGCGAATGTTGTATTTGAACATACCCTTGATGAGGACGGGAACCTTATTTCAGTCACGGCTTTCGGCGGAGGTTTCGGTCATGGCGTGGGTTTGAGTCAATACGGTGCAGGGTTTATGGCAACTGAATTAAAATTGCCTTATGAAAAAATCCTTAAACATTATTACACCGGAATTACCTTGGGTACAAAGCCTTTTGTCCTGTCTGCGGATCAAAATATTGTATCTCAGAATTTTTACATAAAAGATAAACATGCCGAACTTGTTGTTGATAATAAGTATCAATTATCTCATTTTTTGGTTAATATAAATGGTAAGGAAAAAGATATCAAGCTTTCCAAAAACTTTTTTAACAGAGTGGAAAAAATTGATATCTCAAAATATCTTCAAAGAGGCAAAAATACGATAGTATTTTATTATCCGCAGGATGAAGATAAAAGTAAAGGGTTAAGAATATACGCGGAGTTGACGGCAAAAGATGACGGATTATTCTGATAATAAAACGACAAGTGTATTGAAAGCGGCATGGCTTATTGCCGTGGTTACTGTTTTCAGCAAACTCATAGGCTTTATCAGAGATGTTGTAATCGCGAATTATTACGGCACTTCCATGGTATCTGATGCTTATTTTTACGCATATCAAATTCCCGCGCTGGCAATAATTTTATTGGGCGGGGTAGGAGGACCTTTCCACAGCGCAACAGTTGCCGTATTTTCAAAACTTATACCGAATTTGCGCGAAAAACCTCAGGAAGAAGTCAAAAAGTTGTTTTCAACTTTTATGACAACAACGATAATTTTCTTCGCGATTTTGGCTTTATTATGCTATTTCTTTGCAACACCTATAATGAATTTGATAGTATCCGGCGGAAGCCCCGAACTTGTTCAGCTTGCGGCGGAACATTTAAGAATTATGTCGCCCGTATTGATTATAGGCGGAATTGTCGGTATTTATTACGGAATTCTTGTAACTTACCGGTATTTTATGCTGCCGAATTTGTCGCCTATTGTTATGAGTCTTGTAATTATCGTTATGGTAATGACTGCAAGAAGCGACAACGCAGGTGTAATTCTGGCATGGGCAACTACAATCGGTGCGGTTTTACAGCTGGTTTTACAATATCCGAAAATCAGACAGCTGGGGTTTAAGTTTAAACCGAATTTGGATGTTTTGAACAATGTTCAATTTAAAAATATATGTGAATTATTATTCCCTGCGGTTTTAAGTTCTACTGTGGGACAGGTGCATATTTATGTGGATATGTTTTTTGCATCATCATTGAATGAGGGTGTTTGGACGGCAATAGGTTATGCCAACAGAGTTTTCCAATTCCCTGTCGGAATTCTGGTAACTGCTTTTCTGGTTCCGTTATTCCCGATTTTTTCAAGACTTGTAGCGGACGGGGATATGCAGGGAATAAAAACATATTTTAATAAAGGCGTCGGTGTTTTATTTTTCGGGGCTATACCGATAATTATAGGAATTCTTGTTCTTGGAACGGACGGCGTAAGGCTTATATTTGAGCGCGGTGCGTTTGATGAGAGGGCTACGTTTATGGTGACCGAAGCTTTATGGTTTTTGTCATTTTCTATTATTCCGTATGTGTACCGCGACAGTATAACCCGTGTTTATTATTCGTTTAATGATTCCGCAACTCCTTTTATGATTGCGTTTTCTTCAATTGTTTTGAAGGTGTTTTTGAATATCCTTTTGATAAATATTTTGCATTTCGGAATAGGCGGGATTACGCTTTCAACTTCACTTGTGACTTTATTTAACGCTTGTATGCTCGGGATTTTGATGTCTAAAAAAATTAAAATGGATTATGGAGTTTTGTTTAAAAATCTTTTGAAAATGTGTATTGCGGGTTTGATTACGTTTATTTTGTGTCTTGCGGCAGCTGTTGCGTTTGACAAATTTATTGAGCTACCGAAATATGTATTTGAAATAGTAAAAATTACGATTGTCGGAGTTATATGCCTTGGATTATACACGTGGTTGAATTTGTTATTCAAAATGGATTATGCAAAAGAATTGTTTGATAGAGTATATGGAAAGTTAAAGAGATAGTGGAATTAAAAAACGAAAAAGAAATTATAGAAACACTTAAAAACGGCGGGGTAATAACCTATGTCACGGATACTGTCTGGGGGCTTGGCTGTTTGCCGGATAATGAAGACGCCGTCAAAAAGATTTATGAAATTAAAAAACGCGAGATGCAAAAACCTTTAATACTTATGTCAAATGAAGTTTATAATCTTTTGGACTATGTCGAGCCGCTGCCAAAGCTTGCATGTAAGCTGATAAAAAAATATTTTCCCGGTGCCTTGACCCTCGTGGTTAAAAAAAGCAAAAATACTCCCGATTTTATAACCTCCGGCATGGATACTGTGGGAATAAGAGTTCCTGATAATGAGGTTTTCAAAAGAATTTGCGAAATTATTCCCGGTCATGTTCTTGCAACAACGAGCGCAAACCTTTCGCATCAGCCTTCCGCAAAAAGCTATGAACAGGCTTTTGAAAATATGAACGGCCTTAGTGATATTGTTATAGAAGATTACGGGCATAAATGTAAAGGCCTTGAATCCACTGTCTGCGGTGTTTTTGGTGATGATTTAAAAATTTTCAGGCAGGGTGAAATTTACATTTCGTTAGATTAGGCAATTTTTTCCCTGAAAAATTCTTTATATTATTATAGAGGATTTACAAAAGGGGAATATTTTGTCAGGCGTTGTTAAAATCGGCAGTATGTTATCAACTGTCGTAAAATCACCGAATATCAGAAAATTCGTTTACTCCACAGGCGGCAGTAAACCAACATTTTTTGATGCGTTTAAGGCATTTAATTCAAAACCGCACATGGCAGAAAAATTAGCTAAACGAATTAATAAAACATCAAAAAATATTCAGGCCCAGGCAGATGAAATTTTAAGACCTTTATGTGATGATTTGGGTGAATTCGGAAGCAGGATTAAAAAAGTTGATAAAATCACCGGAAAAATACCGCGTGCAATGAAAGATTTATCTTTTGATGATGCGGTAGAGTATATAGCAAACGGCAAAATAACAAATGTTTTAGGTGACGGCTACGGTGCAAGGATTATTATAAACAACCCGAAAGATGTTCCGGTATTGTTGCGGCGGCTGGCTGATGCCCATAAATCCGGCAAGCTCAAACTTGCACTTGTGGAAAATTACAGAGGCAACGGCATAAATCCGTATATCAACGGCAACAATATGCGTATGCTTAATGAAATCGGCGCGGGAAAAAATATTACGCTTAATAAAATTAAAAGTGCAGGCTATACCCGAACAAATACGGATATTTTTATTGACGGGTTTAAAATTGAATTTCAGATAGGCGGAAAGCATACAACCCGTTTTGGGGAAGTTGAACATTATTTACATGATATGCGTTTGAACGGATCTCCTGATTTAAGCAAATTAAACGATGCCCAAAAAGAGTTATTCTACAAGATGCAAAAGGAATATACTCTATTAAAACAGAATAAAAAATTAGATAGTTTATACAATAAATATCTTACGCAGGTTTGGAAAAGTTTTAAAGAAGCCGAAGAGAAAAATCTGCTTTCCGCTATTTTGCCTGATTTACCGTCCGGAATTCCAAAAATTCTTTCGGTTGAAAATTTATTAAAATTAGAAAAAATAAATTGTAAAAAATTGTTGCAAAAGTGTTAAAAAAAATTATCAGGTATTTTAAACTTTTTAAGATGGCTATTAATAAGATAAAATTAAGTAACATTAACTATATTCAAAAAGCTTGTATTGACCTTAGCAAAATGATTGGCAGGGATGTACATCCGCGTGTTTCTTTTGACGTAGCTGAGATAAACGGCAAGGCATATATGTCAGTCCAAAGGCTTTTAACTGAAAACAATAAAGGCGTTTTTTTAAAACTTATTAAGGGTAACGATAATGCCTCAATGCTGCTTGCTAAAGGCAAAGAACGTACACTCAAAAGTTTTATTCAAAAATCCCCGCGAGTTGTCAGCGCCAAAATTAATGAAATGTCTGTTGCCTTAAAAAAAGCCGCAAGAGATGAAGCCAAAAGCCTTACGGATTTTACTTAAAAGCTTCTGCAATTGATTTTTTATAATCCGGTCTTAGAATTCCTTTTTCAGTAATTATGCCGGAAATAAGTTCATGTGGAGTTACGTCAAAGCCCGGGTTTATTATATTAACACCTTCTGCGCATATTGCTTTTCCGTTAATATGCGTAACTTCATCGTGCGAACGTTCTTCAATCGGGATTTCGTCGCCTGATTTTATGCTGATGTCAATTGTAGAAAGCGGGGCTGCAATATAGAAAGGTATATTATGGTATTTCGCAGCGATTGCGACTGTATAAGTCCCGATTTTATTTGCAGTGTCGCCGTTTGCGGCAATTCTGTCCGCACCTGTGACAACCATATCTATCATGCCTTTTTTCATGAAATATGAACACATGCCGTCTGTTATAAGGGTTGTCGGAATTCCGTCCATTGTAAGTTCAAGTGTGGTAATTCTTGCACCCTGCTGGCGCGGACGGGTTTCATCAGCAAAAACTTGAATTGTCGGATCATTCGCAAATGCAGAACGCACAACGCCAAGTGCTGTCCCGTAACCGACTGTTGCAAGAGCGCCTGCGTTGCAGTGGGTCAAAATCGTTGCGCCTTTTGGCACAACTTCCGCACCATAAGCGCCGATTTTTTTGTTGATTTCAATGTCTTCATTTTCAAGCTTTATGGCATTTTGTTTGAGTTCTTCAATTATGCCGTTTACGTCTGAGTTTGAATTTTTTATAACTTCTTTTTGTTTTTCAACCGCCCACATCAAATTCACGGCTGTCGGGCGGGAAGTTGCCATATAATCCGCTTTTTCAAGAAGTTTTTTAATAAATTCATCGCGCTGCAGATTTTTTAATTCCTGAGCATATAAAACAACCCCGTGTGCGCCTGCTATACCGATTGCCGGTGCGCCTCTGACAATCATTGTTTTTATTGCATCAAACATATCATCGCCGGTTTTTATATCAACATATTTGAATTCATATGGAAAAAGTGTCTGATCAACCATTCTGGAAAATGTGTCAACCCATTCTATTGTTCTTATTTTTGATTTGAATTCTGTCATTATCTCCTCACTTTAATTTAAAATGTTCTTCATCGTCTTTTTTATTCAACAATTGGAAAAAATCTATTCCGTAAAATGTTAAAAATCCCGAAAAAGCGTTAATGGTTGCCGCCAAAACTCCCATAAAGATTACAAGTACAATAATTAGACCCAAACTCGCGTTATTCAGCGCCATTGATACTCCGTAATTCGGGTAATACTGGAAAAATCTTGCAAGCACTATTATTATCGGGATATAAAATATTGAAAATCCTATAAATGAAATAAAACCTATGATAGCACCTAAAACGGCACTTTCCTGAACGGTTGTGATTTTGAGCATATCAAGTTTAGTCATAAATAAAATGACAGCGGTCGAAGATAGGCACATCAAAATCCAGAAAGCAATTTCGCCGATATAAGGAATAATTGTTATAACTCCCAGTGCTGCGCCTAAAAATATACTCAATAGACTAACCTGTTTCAAGACATTTTTGTTCATAAATTACTCCTTGTATGGCAGATTGCAATAGCAATTGAATCCACTGTGTCGTCAAGCTTTGGCAATGTTTCAACGCCGAGCGCAAGTTTTACCATATGGTCAACTTCTTTTTTGTCGGCTCTGCCGTAGCCTGTCAAAACCTGTTTGACTTCCATAGGTGTATATTCAAAAATCGGAATTCCGAATTGTTCCAGAACGGTCAGGATTACTCCTCTTGCGTGTGATACCGGCATAACTGTTGTCTGGTTTTTGAAGTAGAATAATTTTTCAATAGCAGCTTCATCAGGCTGATATTTTTCAACAATAGTTGTCATATCGTTGAAAATTTCCAACAATCTTTTTGACTCTCTGTCGTCTTTGGATGTTTGAATTGAACCGGAATGGAGAAGTTTTACGTTTTCTCCGTCAAAATCCACAATGCTGTAGCCGACAATTGCCATCCCGGGATCTATACCTAAAATTTTCATAACTCTATTATAGCATAAAAAGTTATGAGAATTTTACCATGGATAATCCTCGGCGAATTTCCAGCCGTCCATTTGAACTAAGGTTATGCAGAGCAGATTACTTCGCACACTATTTTCAGGATTATTAGCACACGCATTTAAAAGGTAATCACGGCTATATCCTGTACCGTAAGTTTCCAGTCGATTTTTAGTCGTTGATAATTCCACCAGAAAGAAATCACGGCCAAGAATATTCGGATCTGCTTTTCCGTTTACGTCCAGGAAGATTAACGGGGCTGATATAATAGTAGTGTCTTCATCTACTCTTTCACCGTTGTAGCTAAAAAACAATGTAGTTCCGTTGCTGAGCTCCACTGTGTAGATTTCTTGTCCGGCAGAGTAATATGTCCTTCCGTCCTTTGTTTTATAGCCTGAATAACCTATATCTTTCAGCTTAGCCGTGCCGTAATTTTTTGACACTCTGAGATAAGGAATAAAATATTTTTCTGCGAATTCTTTAACATATGGTGAAGCGTCATTGCCAGGATCAATAGTTGTACCGTAGTATTTTTGATATCCCCAGGTTGCGACATCTCCGTATTCAACCTGAGCCATTTTAACGGCATTGGATAATACGCTGAAAGTTTGTGAAAGTCTGGATGCAAATTCACGTTTCTGATAATTTACAATCAATGTCGGAATAGTCATCGCTGCAACAATGCCGATTATACCGAGGGTTATCAAAACCTCAGCCAAAGTAAATGCAGGTTTAAAATCCTTTTTCATAGCTTATCTCTCCTGGAACTTATATATTCTCATTTATAGATATTATAAGTTACCAGAATAAATATGTCAATATAGTAAAATAAGAATAATATGTATAATGGCAAAGAGTTATTGAAACAATTAGGCAGAAATATTAAGGCAGAACGTGTACGAAAAGGTTACACACAGGAATCTTTTGCCGAAAAGGCCGGTGTTTCCCGTGAATATATAAGCAGAATTGAGCGCGGTCAAGAAAATATGTCTATCTTAAAAATTTTAAATATTGCAGAAATTTTGGATACGGATATTAAAAATTTGTTATTATTTTAATTTACAGTCCGACTGTTCTGAAAACCATGTAGTACCTGTGCGAACCCCAATAGACCACAAGTGATAAAAAATTATTATCCAAATCCATTGCTTCAAGATAAGTTTGCGGAGTCGGTTTTCTTTTTGAGTTTTGGAAGTGTTTTCCGACAAAATCCAAAAAGTTAAGATGAACTTTTTGTGACCATGTTAATTGCGGTTTCGGGAGGTTCTCATCATAAAAAAATTCCGGCGTTATGTCTCTTTCATAGACAGGTACGATATATTTGATTTTGCCTTGAACTTTAAATAGCATATACCATTTGCCCTCGTGTTCTCTGGGGGTCAAAAGATAGTATCCGGGTTCTATTGTAATGGTTTTGAAAAACAAAGGCCCTGTCAGGCGGAATAAAGGATAAGGCGACCATGATGTGTCTTTCATGTCATAATATTCCCCGGGGTCAATATCGTGGACGTATTTGTGTTCGGGAACCGGTAAATCTCTGTAGATTTGTTCGTAATCCACCTCTTTTGCCCAGGCACACAAAGCAAACATCATTAAAAATAAGGTCACAAGAATTTTTCTCATAACCTTATTTTAATAAATTTTTCTCTAAAATCAATCAGCTAAAAAACGTAAAAGTTTAGCCGTATATAACAATATAATCTTTTTCAATTTCTTTTTGAAAAGATTCGGGTAATTGTTTTAATTCATGAATATCAACAATGAACGGTATATTACTTTCATTGATAAGGGCTTTTAAATCATAAATATTTTTATCGTCTCCGTGAAAATCTTTTACTGCCAAATCCAAATCACTGCCGGAATGAGCTTCATTTTTTATTCTGCTTCCGTAAGCCCAGATTTCTGCGTCAGGGCAATAACTATCAAAAATATCCGTCAACATTTTTAAATATTCTGGTTTTATAAATAATTCAGCCATTACTTATAATATCCTTAAGGTGATAGACATCTTTCAAAAAGTCGTCCATAAGAGTCAAAGTTTCTTCCGCAAACGCTTTGCCGTAATCGTGTGCGGTGTTGTTGCGGTTGTCGCGGTATTTCATCCAGCGGATAACTTCATCTTCCGTCAAAAGAGAATGTTTATTTGCTTCTCTGAATAAATCTTTAAAAGTCAGTGTATCAACGGCTTTTTTGCTCGCAAAAAAAGGTGTAAGACGTTTTTTCAAAAGTTTTCCGCTTTGTTCAAGCGTAATCTCAAAACTTTTTACCAGAGAATTGCGGTACATTTCATAATCAATTGTTCCTTCCGCTACGGTTTTAATCAATTGATATGATTTTTTAAGAATTTCAATATCTTTTTCCAGATATTCTGTATTAATCGTCATTCAATGCACCGTTATATATTAGCTAATTTTGTATAGTAATCGTTTGCACGTTCAAATTTGTGCGCTGCATTGAACAATTTAGCTTCCTGCAATTGCGGTGCAAGGATTTGCAAGCCTATCGGCATACCGTCTCTGTCAAATCCTGCAGGAACGCTCAATCCCGGAATACCTGCAAGGTTTGCGCTGATTGTCGCAATATCTGTTAAATACATAGCAAGCGGATCATTTGATTTTGCACCGAGTTCAAACGCTGTGTTCGGGCATGTCGGTGAAATTAACACATCGGCTTTTTTGAACGCTTCTACAAAATCCTGCGTTACTAATGCTCTCATCTGCTGGGCTTTTTTATAATAAGCGTCATAGTAGCCTGAGCTTAGGGCATAAGTTCCGAGCATTATACGGCGTTTAACCTCGGGGCCGAAGCCTTCCGCACGTGTTTTTGTGTACATTTCAAGAAGATTTTTAGCATCAGGTGTTCTGTAACCGTATTTTACGCCGTCAAAACGTGCAAGGTTAGATGAGCATTCAGCTGTTGCAAGAATATAATAAATTCCGATTGAATGTTTCAAATTCGGCAGAGAAATTTCAACGATTTCGGCGCCGAGTTTTTTGTAACACTCAATGGCATTTTCAATAGCTTTTTGAACATCTTCCGACAATCCTTCAGACATTAATTCTTTTATAACGCCTACTCTTAAGCCTTTAATATCGTTATTAAGGCTTGCGGCGTAGTGTTCTACTGGAAGATTTAAAGAAGTTGAATCTTTCGGGTCATGACCTGAGATAACTTCCAAAAGATTTGCAGCATCTTCAACCGTTCTTGCAAAAGGGCCGATCTGGTCAAGTGATGATGCAAATGCTATAAGTCCGTATCTTGAAACACGTCCGTAGGTCGGTTTCATACCTACAATGCCGCAGAATGATGCCGGTAATCTTATTGATCCGCCCGTATCGGAACCCAGTGACAGCGTGACTTCGCATGATGCAACACTTGCCGCGGAGCCGCCTGAGGAGCCTCCGGGAACTTTGTTCAAATCCCACGGGTTATGAACTTTTTTGAATGCGGAGTTTTCGTTTGAAGAACCCATTGCAAATTCGTCCAGGTTGGCTTTTCCTAAAATCGGAACAAGATTATCAAGTAATTTTTGTGAAATTGTTGCGTTGAAAGGTGACACAAAATTTTCCAAAATTTTGCTTGAAGCGGTTGTTTTTGAACCGACTAAATTCATGTTATCTTTCAAAGCTAGCGGAATACCTGCCAGAAGCGGTAATTCTTCTCCGCGTGCGATTTTTTCGTCAACTTTTTTCGCTGTTTCAAGCGCTGTTTTTTCTGTTAATGAATTAAACGCACCTAATTTTCCATCAATTTCTTTTATTCTGTTCAAAGCGGCCTGTGTGAGTTCCACGGCTGAAATTTCTTTATTTTTCAAGGCTTTGGCTTGTTCTGTCGCCGGTTTTCTTAAAAGCTCGTTCATATTTTCTCCTTAAAAGCTATCTTATGAAAAAATTGTATGACAAAAATAAGTTCTTGTAAATGATTTTGTGATAAGATTATATCGGGGGATTTGTATGAAAACATTGAAATCAATGAGACTGCATATAGGAATTTTCGGAAAAACAAATGTCGGAAAATCGTCGCTTTTGAATAAAATTTCCAATCAGAGTGTTTCTATTGTATCTGATGTCGCAGGAACAACTACCGATGTTGTCGAAAAATCCATGGAGCTTTTGCCCGTAGGCCCCGTAACTTTTTTGGATACGGCAGGACTTGATGATAAAACAGATTTGGCGGAAAAACGTATTGAAAAAACAATGAAAATTGTCAACCGCTGTGATGTCGCGGTTGTTGTCTGCGATTACAACGGTATTGATGATTATGAAAAAAATCTCATTGAAAAATTTGAAGAACTTAAAATACCTTATCTGGTTGTAGTTAATAAATGTGATATAAAAGAAATTAAACTTTCGGGGTATGAAAATATCCTGTACACATCAACCGTAAGTGATAAAGATATTGTGTTTAAGTTTAAAGAAGCTCTTGTAAGGCTTTTGCCTGATGATTTTATAAATACTCCGAAAATTGCAGGCGATCTTGTGCCGGAAAAAAGTACGGTAATCCTTGTTGTTCCGATTGATAAAGAAGCACCGAAAGGCAGGCTTATATTGCCGCAAGTCCAAACAATACGCGATTTGCTGGACAGTAATTGTATGCCTTATGTAGTGAAAGAAACTGAATTAAAAGATGCGCTGGATAATTTAAAAACGCCGCCTGCGCTTGTAATCACAGATTCCCAGGCGTTTAAAAAAGTTGCGGAAATTGTTCCGGAAAATATTCCCCTCACGTCTTTTTCAATACTTTTTGCAAGATTAAAAGGTGATTTGAAAGAATTTGTGAACGGCGCAGAGGCAATTGAAAATCTAAACGACGGCGACAGAGTTCTTATACTTGAAAGCTGCTCTCATCACGCGATTGACGATGATATCGGAAGGGTTAAAATCCCGAATCTTTTAAGACAAAAGACGGGCAAGGATTTGAAAATAGAACACTATTCGGGACATGATTTTCCTGATATAACCCCATACAAACTTATAATACATTGCGGGGCGTGCATGACAAACCGCCGCGAAGTTTTATCAAGAATTTTAATCGCAAACAATAAAAATATTCCTATAACCAATTACGGTGTTGTAATTTCTTATTGTCTCGGGATTTTACAGAGAGCAATTAAAATATTTTCTAATTCTTAATCACTGCATTTGTGTTTCCCGTCCCATGATAGGTCATCACAGTGCAGGTAATCCATATTTTTATTATATATAACCCAGGCGGCACATCCATAGCCGTTATAAACTACTTCCCCGTCACGGTCACAATATTTTTCAAATGTTCTTAACCTATAAGCGCCTGAGAAGCGTTCCGTGTCTTTATTACCTGCAGGAATAATCCCTTCCGGTAATAAATAAAAGTTAAAAATATCTTTACCATATATGTTAGGCGGATTATCAACGCCGTTTATGTCAATATCAAAATCAAGACATAATTCCTTTTCATTGCATTTAAAGTCCGTTATAAATCCTCCGTGCAGAGTTATTCCGTCCGCAAGTGTTATTTTTGCAAGGCTGGTTGTTGTAGTATGTGTATTTTCTACGTTAAGATAGGAGTATTTGGGGCCATTGGTTAATTTTTCATTAATAGACCATTTAAGAACTTTCATGTTTTTTGTCATAATTTTCCAAAATAATTCGGTATTTGAAACGGTATCCTCTGTATAATGTCTGTTACCTTCATCATCTTCTTCAAGTGAAGAATTCCCGGAAAATCCCCATGTTCTGAATTCGCCGTTTTCAACTTTCGCCATTTGATAAGCATTGTTTAAAGTCGCATAAGCTTTCGTAAGCCGTGATACAGTTTGTTTTTCCTGATAATCCGTTATAAGTGTCGGTATTGTCATGGCTGCTACAACGCCTATTATGCCCAGTGTTATTAAGACTTCTGCTAATGTAAAAGCTCTTTTTTCCATGTAATTCCTCCAATAATCTAAACAATACTCCAGTTAATATTTATTATAGTAAATATTATATTTATAATAATCTCTTTTTAATAAAATGTCAACAATATAAAATATTTTTTATGAAAGAAAATTTTGCTTATATTTTGGGGTCGAATATAAAAGCTGAAAGATTACGAAGGCACTACACGCAGGATGAACTTGCGGAACAGCTTGATATGAGCGTAAATTATGTAGGCAAAATTGAACGCGGGGTTATTATACCGAGCGCTTATGTTATATATAAATTATCGCAGATCCTCAGGGTCGAAATAAATGAATTTTTTAAAGAAATTGTATAAATATTTATATTAAATAAGTTTCAATCTCAGAAACAAAGTACTTTGTTTCTTTTATGGATGCAAGTATTTCTTTATCATCAGGTTCATACATAAAGTCATAATCAGATTTTTGTCTGTTGGTAAATGCTTCTTTATATATCCTGAACAATTGTTCGTCAAAAATTTTATCAGTATAAATATATTTCTTATTGAACCAGCTCATTAACTGTGAATGTTTTGAGGTAATAAAATCGTCTTTGTATGCAAGAGCTGATACTGCATAAAAGATTGCATAATACAATCTGTTTTGGCATGTTGAATAAAATTTATTATTAAAGTTGCTTTCAGCGGATGAAATGGCTTCATGAGATTTTTTCAGAGCATTATTAATAAGAATTTTTTTATCTTGCGCCATAATATATACCTCTGTTTACGACCTGATTGTAATACACGGGGTTATTTTTTAATTCGGTAAGCGTCATGGGATGTATATCAAATATTAAATCAAGTTCGGCTTCCAATCTGCCTATAATTCCCCATAAATTCATTCTTTCTTCACGGCTCAGTGAATTATCAAATAAAGCGACCAAATCTATATCACTGTCTTTTTGGGCAGTATTATTCGCATACGAACCGTATAAATAAACTCCGTTAAAATCAGAATAAAAATCTTTTATTTTATCATTTAATTTTTTTATAATGCGGTCGATTTTTTTCATAAAGATATTATATCATTTTTGTACATAAATATCAATAATAAAAAGCGGGAAGTTCAAAGGAACTCCCCGCTTTTTGGTGTAAGAATTTAATTATTCTTTAGTATATTCAGCGTCGATTACGTCGTCGTCTGAACCTTTATTTTCTTCGGTTGATGCGCTTTCGCTGTTAGCGGATTGAGCGGCATCTTCTTTTTGAACTGCTTCGTAAGCTTTTTGAGAAATGCCGAACATTGTCTGCTGCAATTCTTCTGACAATTTTTTCAATTCATCAGTCGGTTTGTTTTCGTCAATAGCTTTTTGAAGAGCTTCTTTTTGTTCATTCAATTTGGTTTGATCGGCAGAATCAATTTTGCCTTCAAAATCTTTTACAATTCTTTCAGCGGAACTGATTAAGCTTGCTGCATTATTTTTGATTTCAGCTTCTTCTTTTTTCTTTTTATCTTCAGCAGCGTTAGCTTCTGCTTCTTTAACCATTTTGTCGATATCAGCTTCAGAAAGGTTAGAAGAATTTGTGATTGTGATTTTTTGTTCTTTGTTAGTAGCTTTATCTTTAGCTGAAACGTTAACTATACCGTTGGCATCAATATCGAATGTAACTTCAATTTGCGGCAAACCTCTCATTGCAGGCGGAATACCGTCAAGTCTGAACATACCTAAAGATTTGTTATCTTTAGCCATCGGTCTTTCACCTTGAAGTACGTGGATATCAACCGCTGTCTGGTTATTTTCGGCTGTTGAGAATACCTGTGATTTAGAAACAGGTATTGTAGTGTTTCTTGGAACAAGAGGTGTCATAACGCCGCCCAATGTTTCAATACCGAGTGTCAATGGTGTTACATCCAACAAGACGATGTCTTTAACTTCACCGGCAAGTACACCTGCCTGAATTGCAGCACCGACTGCAACAACTTCATCAGGGTTAACTGATTGGTTAGGTTCTTTGCCCGTGTATTCTTTTACCAACTGTTGAACTGCCGGAATTCTAGAAGAGCCGCCGACCAATACAACTTCATTGATATCAGCTTTTGTAACGCCGGCATCTTTAAGTGCGTTTTCAACAGGGGTTTTACATCTGTTCAAAAGGTCGCGGCTTAAGTCTTCAAACTTAGCTCTTGTTAAGTTCAAGTCAAGGTGTTTCGGGCCGTTTGCATCAGCCGTAATGAACGGAAGGTTAATATTTGTTTCCATAACTGATGACAATTCGCATTTAGCTTTTTCAGCGGCTTCTTTAACACGCTGCATAGCTTGTTTATCGTTTCTCAGATCGATACCTTCCTGTTTTTTGAACTCATCGCACATCCAGTCCATAATCTTCTGGTCGAAGTCATCGCCGCCTAAGTGAGTATCACCTGATGTTGAAAGAACTTCGTGAACGCCGTCACCGATTTCAAGGATTGAAACATCGAATGTACCGCCGCCCAAGTCGAATACAAGAACTTTTTCTGATTTTTCTTTTTCAAGCCCGTAAGCAAGAGCTGCTGCGGTCGGTTCGTTTACGATACGTAAAACGTCCAAGCCTGCGATTTTACCTGCATCTTTTGTTGCCTGTCTTTGGGCATCGTTGAAGTATGCCGGAACAGTGATTACGGCTGATGTAACTTTTTCACCCAAATATGCACTAGCATCATCTGCCAGTTTTCTCAAAATCATTGCAGAGATTTCCTGCGGGGTGTAATCTTTGCCGTCAATGTTCACTTTATAATCTTCGCCCATGTGTCTTTTGATTGAAGCGATAGTTTTATCAGGGTTTAAGATAGCCTGACGTTTTGCAAGCTGACCTACAAGTCTTTCGCCTGTTTTTGAAAAACCAACAATAGAAGGGGTTGTACGTGAACCTTCCGCGTTGGCTATAACTGTCGGCTTGCCGCCTTCCATGACCGCTACAACAGAGTTTGTTGTACCTAAGTCAATACCTATTGTTTTTGCCATAATTATTATCTCCTTTTCACAAATATATTGCTTTTTATATTATCGTTATAACATTATTTTTAAAAAATCTTAAAAAAATAAACAAAAAATTAATAATTTACCCGCCCGAAATTTCGAGCGGGTAAAATTTATTCTGTGAGTTCACCTTCCATATTGTTAGAACCCGGCAGGCAGACGCCGAATTGACAGTTGGCATTGTAATTATTATTGTTTGTTGCTGTTTGCGGGGTTGTGTTTATTAATTCATTATAGTAGGGCTTTTTGTATTGCGGCTGAAATGCGTCGGGTTCTTTTATTTCTTCAAGCGGGTCGGGAAGCAGTTTTTCCTGCAGAGTTTGGGTTTCGTTTAAAGCCGATGCGGTACAGGGTTCGTTTGCGTCTATACTGCAGCTTGCAAGTGCTGGCATGGCAAAAACACTTATAATTAATAATGTTAAAATTTTTTTCATACTTATACCTCCCATGGTTATATTTTATAGGATAAGCCATGTCGGATAATTTTACATTACCGGAAAGTAGTGTATTTTGTTTGGTTTTGCATAACTTTTATGTTATATGCCTAAGGCAGGACAATACACTTAACATTGGTAAATTTTTACACGTCATCCCGCACTTGTTGCGGGATCTCATGTAAAAAGATACTAAGATACGCTATTTAGCTTCTTTACAAGAATGTGCACCGTTCCAATCCAATTCATTAAAGCAATGTAGATAATCCATATTTTTATTATAAATTACCCATGCAGTACAGCCATAACCATAACTTGTAGATTCCGGATTACAATCATTTTCAAATGTGAATTCATCATCGGAAGCCGGATTTTGCATGCCCTTTGGAAACAAACCTTTATCGGTCAGATCAAAATAAAAATAATTTTTTCCAAGAATGGCATCGCCATCTCCGATTGGTAATATTACAGCGATATCAGAATAAGTTTCTTGAAACCAACCTGATGAAACGAGGGTTCCGTCTTGCAAGAAAAATTTGCTTGAAGCGTCATCTTTTTCAACAAGATTTTTATCTGAAAATAAAGTTCCGTCCAGCAGGTAAACTGCACCTTTTCTGCAGATTTTTCCTTGTTCGCATACTTTTGCGACCTTAAGATATTTTTTCAAACGTTCGGTTAATAAATTTTGTGCGCTTCTATCATATATATGTTCTCCTGTATCTTCATCCACTTTGCCTGTATCAGTTTTTGACAACCCCCAAGTGGTAATTGGTCCGTATTCAGCATACATTAACTGTACAGCCTGCGAGAGCATTGAATAAGCCTTTGTCAGCTGTGTAACAGTCTGTTTTTCCTGATAATTCGCGATGAGCGTCGGGATTGTCATGGCAGCCACAACGCCGATTATGGCGAGGGTAATCAAAACTTCCGCCAAAGTAAACGCAACACGACGAATGTTGTCTGACATGTCTACGTGTCTTGGATTGTGCACAGCTCGCAAAAGCGTGGTTTTGCTCGCAGGGACGAACTCGCTGCGC
>CALVER010000008.1 GCA_944326625.1 Candidatus Gastranaerophilales bacterium
AAAAACAGGAAATATTATTAATAAATTAGGTTTTATGTTCTTGACTAAGTTGTAAATTATAGGATAATTAATTTATGAAAGACAATAAAGAATTTATTATTAAGCTTGGCAATAGAATAAAGACCTTGAGAACATCAAGGAAATTAACGCTTGAAGCTTTTTGTTATTTAAACGGTCTGGAGCCGTCAACGATTATGAGAATTGAAAAAGCGCAGACTACGGCTAAAATTACAACGTTGCTGAAAATTGCTCAAGGTTTTGATTTGCCGCTTTTGGAGTTATTGGATTTTTAGTAATATTCAAAATAACTTATTTTAGTGTTATAAATAGATTATGACTATTCAGGAGATTGTAAAAATTTTGACCGATGCGGGGATTGAGCCTAATGAGGCGAATGTTGAGGTTAAAATGCTTATTGAGCATTTTGCGGGATTTGGCGTAAAAGATATTCTTATGGGTAAAAAGCTTGACTCTAAAAAACTTGAACTCGTTAAAGAAAAAGTTGAATTACGTGCCCGAACACGTCAGCCTGTTCAGCATATCATAGGATTTGCGGATTTTATGGGGGAAAAATTTATTGTTAATAAAAATGTTTTAATCCCCCGTGATGAAACGGAAATTCTTGTCAGAAAAGCGGTTGAAATTATTAATCAAAATAATTTTAAAACGGCGCTTGATGTCGGAACAGGCACGGGCTGTATTGCCTGTATGATTGCTAAACTTACAGATTGTCAGGTAATCGGGCTTGATATATCCAATGAGGCTTTGAATACTGCGCTTGATAACGCGTCAAGATTAAATCTTTTTAACAAGGCGATTTTTAGAAAGTCTGATATTTTTTCTAATGTAAAACCCGGTGAAAGCTTTGATATAATTGTTTCTAACCCGCCGTATATTCCGCCTTGCGAAAAAAATAATATCCAGCCTGAGGTTAAATTTGACCCGGAAATGGCACTTTTTACCGAAGATGCAAAAGGTCTGGAATTTTATGAAAAAATTACAAAAAATGCGCCTGAAATTTTGAATAAAGGCGGATATTTGCTTTTTGAACTCGGTATAGGCCAGGCTCAAGATGTCCGAAAAATTATGGAATATGCCGGATTTAGCCAGATAGAAATTATTAAAGATCTTGCAGATATTGACCGTGTAATTGCGGGCAGAATTTAAACACAATTTTCATAATAGAATTTTCCGATGGCTTCTTTCGGGATTTCAAAACCCAGAATATTTTTTTGGCTTATATAACTTTCGGCAATTATTCTGCCATGGTGTTTTTCAATTATTTTGTTTACAAGAAACAGCCCGATACCCGTTCCAATTTTATCGTACTTTTCAGTATGATAACTGTGAAATTGAAATCTTTTTTTCATTTGTTCAGGGGTGATATAGCCGCTGTGGCTTTCAAATTTTACTGAAAAATTGTTGTTATTTTCTTTTAAATAGATTTTTATTATAGAATTTCTGAAAGCTGAGTTTACGGAATTATAGAAAATAGTTTGGATTACTTTTGTCAAACGGATTGTATCGCCTGCAACAATCGGAGTTTTTATCTCCGGTATAATTACGACTTTTAAATTATTTTCTTTTAAATATGTTTTTGTTTTGCTTATGGTTTTTTCTATAATCTGCATTATGTTGAAGTGTGAATAATTCAATTCGGTCTCTTCCAGATCAAATTTGTATGTTGAAATCAGTGTTGCAACCATTGTATACATATAATTGCATGATTCAAGCGTTAAATTAAGCATTTCGGATTGTTCCCCGTTTAAATTTCCGAACTTGCCTTCAATCATCATATCTAACATTCGTATTTGCGCCAGAATAGGGGTTTTCAGATCGTGAGTTAATATTTCTATAAAGCTTTTTTTTAATTCTTCCAAGTCGGTGTTATTAATTATTTCGGTGCAAAAATTAGCACATTTGCTATGTGTATCTTTAAACATAAATCCGCCTTTCTGAAAGTAAATTTATTTTATCCCGCTATTTGGCGAAACTGTATTGCCCGATTGGATATAAATATATTTGGTATTGAGATTTTTTTTTCTTTGTATATGCTATTATAGTTTTGTGAAAGTTTTTTATATTGATACTAATGAATATTTCATAAATCCGGATGTGTTAAAAAATTATGCAGACAGAAAATTTCTTTCCGAAGAAAAAGAAAAGCAGCATTGTTTTGGAAGATTTTTGGTAAAGACTGCAGCAAAGGAATTTTTTAAGCTTGATGATACCGAAATTGAAACTGTGAATAAAAAACCGCGATTTAAAAAGAACGGACTGCAGTTTAGTATATCGCATTCGCATAATATTGTGCTTGCTGCATTTGATGTTAATCCAATAGGTGCGGATGTTGAATTTATGAAAGAGAGGAATTTCAAAGAGATTTTTGACAGATATAATTATAAAGGTGAAAACATTTCAAAAGAGCTTTTTTATAAATTTTGGACGGAATATGAAGCGGGAATTAAGCTCCAAGGTTCTGCCAAGACAAAAGTAACTTTTTCTTTAGAAGATAATTTTATGGTAACGGTTGCCGGTAATTTTGATGAAGATTATGAAATTTACGAACTTTCACAAAACGGTTTTAATTGTGTCTGAAATCTATTTTATATTTCAGTTTGCGTTTTTTACAATATTGCATAATATTATGTTTTAGGAAAAACCAGTATTCTCTGTTTTTTTCCACATAAATTTCACGATATTTTTCGTAATATTCCGGATAACTGTATTGAATAAAGTTTAATATTGTTGTTTTATATGGTTGTCTTAAATTAAGATTTTCAAACCAGTATTCGTCAACAAATCCCTTTGCTTTTTTTACTATTTCTTCAAAATCCGTAATATACGGGAAAATTGGTGAAACACAGAGTATTGTATAAATACCTTCATCGTGTAATTTTTTCAAAGCTTCAAATCTTTTTTCAATAGGCGAAGTATTTTCGCAGTTTTTAACAAAATTTTCATCCAGAGTGTTGATAGAAATTGATACTTTGGCATTCATATCTTTTAATATATCAATGTCTCTTAAAACCAGATCTGATCGGGTACAAACCGTTAGATTACAGCCGATTTCATGTAGTCTTTCAAGAATTTGACGTGTGTTTTTGTATTCTTTTTCAATCGGGTTGTAAGGATCTGTAACGGTTCCCATTAATATATTACGGTCTTTGACTGCTCTGTTTGTTCTTACAACACCGTCCCAGCGTTTTATATCAATAAATTCGCCCCAATTTTCTTCGGCATGGTTTGTAAATTGCTGCATAAAGCAGGCGTAACAATATAAACATCCGCTTGCACAGCCTATATAAGGATTAATTACATAGCTGTATCCTTTGAATGATGTTTTTGAAAAAATATTGCCTACCGGTATTTCTTTAATTTCTAGCATATTATTATTATAGTTGTATATTTGTTTTTTGTCTACCTCTAAATATTATAATATATTTAAGCATAAATAATATTATAATTAAAGTATAGTTCATAAAAATTAATGTATAAACTTCTAAATTTATTTTTTAAATCCTTCAGGGTTATTTTTGTGCCATTTCCACGCAGAAGCTATAATATCTTCCGGATTTCCATAAACAGGTTTCCAGCCTAATATTTGTTCAGCTTTTTTATTGGAAGCAATTAATTGAGCCGGATCACCGAATCTTCTCGGACAAATTACGGAAGGAATCGGGTGGCCTGTGACTTTTCTGGCTGTTTCAATTATTTCTTTTACGCTGAAACCGACACCGTTTCCGAGGTTAAATATATCGCTTTTTCCTGTTTTTTTAAGATATTCAATTGCAAGAATATGTGCTTGAGCCAAATCCGTTACATGGATATAGTCTCTGATGCATGTGCCGTCTTTTGTTTCATAATCATCTCCGAAAATTTTAATATTTTCTCTTTTATTATTCGGCACCTGTAATATAAGCGGTATCAGGTGTGTTTCAGGATTATGGTCTTCACCTATTTTGCCGCTTTTGTGAGCACCTGCGGCATTAAAATACCTCAATGAGACGAATTTAATATTATGAGCTTCAGAGACCCATTTAAACATTTTTTCCATTGAGAGTTTTGTTTCGCCGTATGTATTTATGGGTTCTGTTTTATCCGTTTCTTTTATGGGAATATTTTCAGGCTCGCCGTAAGTTGCGGCTGTGGATGAAAAAATTATTTTGTCAATATTATTTTCAACCATTGATTTTAAAAGAATCATAGTGCCGTACAAATTGTTGTCGTAATATTTTAAGGGATCGGTCATGCTTTCAGCAACAAGGGAATTCGCCGCAAAATGAATTACCGCATCAATCTTTTCTTTTTTAAAAACATTATCAAGGAATTCTTTATCCCTGATGTCGCCTTGATAAAATTTTGCATCGGGATGAATTGCATCTAAATGACCTGTTTGAAGATTGTCTATAACAACTGTTTCCTGCCCCTGTTCTATTAATTCATAAACCGTATGTGAGCCAATATAACCTGCTCCGCCTAAAACTAAAACTGCCATAATTTTCCTTATTTATTATTTACCATTAATCTTTTAATTTTTTCAACAAAAGACATTTTTCTGCTTCCTTTTTTAACCGAAATTATCGTAAACGGTTCCGGCTGCGGTGCTCTGTGGTATGTTATGTCTTTTGGGCCGAAAAGCATTACGTAGGATAATTTATACTTTTCCGGAATTTCAAGCTGTTTGCAAAGCTCCGGCATGAATCTCAAAACACCGTATGCAAGTCCGCACCAGCATGTTGCAATTCCTAAACTCTGTGCATAAAGCTCAAAGTAGCTTAATGCAATAATCGGGTCTACATCTTTGCACGGGGCATCAACAGGTGATGATACAACAACCATGTGCGGTGCACCGCGAAATATTACGTCATCCCCTTTTAATATAGCATTTTTATACCTTGCAAACTTTTTTAACGCCCCGTTGATTCCGGGTTTTGATATTATTTCAATGAGTTTTTTGTTTGTGTATTCTCTGAAATCATTCATTACGTCAACATCATCAATGAAAGAAAAGTGTAACCTGTGGTTATTTACCCCTGTAGGAACCCAGTTGAGCATATTTTTTAATTTTTCCATAACTTCAGGCGGTAAATTTTCGGATTTGTAACGTCTGTAACTGCGTCTGTTTTTAATCAAATTAAGAATTTCATCAGGATTGTATTGTTGAACAGCGTCAGATTCTTCGGGATTTTTACCGAAAATTGATAAAGCGCCCGTCGGACAAACTGTCAGACAATGCTGGCAGCCTATACATCTTTTTTCTCCGTTTTCTGCTGTTTTCGGAATATTATTTTCGTCAAATTCCAGTGCTTTTGAAAAACAGTCGTTAATACATTGTCCGCAGTGAATACATTTGCTTTCATCAATTTTTAAATTCATACAAACTCCTTTTTCTCAAATTATAAAAGCTAAATGAATTTTATGCAAGACTAATTTTCACGGCGGCTTTTAATATTAACTTTTAAAGCAAAAGCATAAGGTATTAAGATAAATGCGAGAAGTGCAAAAAGTTCAAATACATCAACAAAAGCCATTAATCTTGACTGCTGTACGAGTTGTTTGTAGAAAAAGCCGTTTGCTTTGTGTTGTGCAAAAACACTTGATGCGGAAGACATAAAAGTGTTAACCATAGCCGCAAACTTATGCTGGAAAACAAGGTTAAAGTTAGAAAGATGTCTTACAAGATAAACCTGATGCATCTGAGAATGTCTGGCAACAAGGGTGGATGACATGGAAATTACAAATGCTGTTGCAACACATTTGCATAAGCTGTGTAAACTTGCTCCGTTTGATAATTCGGATTTCGGTAACGTTCCCAGAACAAGCGATGATACAGGAATAAATACAAGAATTACGCCAATCCCCATAATAATATTAGGTATGGCAATATAAGTGAATGAAACCGATAAATTCAGGTTCATAAACATTATTGTTGAAAGTCCCAAGAAGAAAAATCCTGATGAGATTAAAAATCTGTTATCTACAATATTCATTAACGGGCCTATGATAAGAAGCATTATAACGCAGGAAATTACACGCGGAGCCAGAGAAAAACCGCTAAGCATTGCAGTATATCCCATCATGTTTTGCAAGAATTGCGGCAGCAAAAGAATTGTAACGTAAATAATAACGTTTACGGACGACCCCAAAAGCGTTCCGATAAAGAAATTTTTATCTTTAAAGATTCTTAAATTTATTAAAGCATGCTTGCATTCAAGTTCCCATACAATGAAAAATGCCATTGCGCAGGCTGAAATTCCGGCGAGCCATGAAATCCATGCGCAGTCAAACCAGTTGTATTGCTGCCCCTTATCAAGCACAACCTGCATTGTTAAAAGCCAGACAACAAGTGATATCATACCCGGGAAATCTATTTTTTCGATTTTTTTTCTTATTTCCAGCTCAGGAATATTACAATGCACCAGAATTACCGAAATTATCCCTATCGGTATGTTAATATAATAAATCCATTGCCAGGCGGAATTATCCACAATAAACCCGCCGAATGACGGCCCTAAAATTGAAAAAACCATAACTGCAAGTCCGAATAATGACATTGCAAGCCCTCTTTTTTCAAAAGGAAAACTCTCAAGCAAAATCGCCTGTGAAATAGGCATCATAGGGCCTCCGCCTATCCCTTGTATTAATCGTCCCAGAACCATAAAATTCAAATTCGGCGCAACCGCGCAAATTAATGAACCGACCGTAAAAATGGAGATAAAGACTTTTAAAAAGTTTTTGCGTCCCATAAAGTTTTCAAGCCAGCCGGTCATCAGAATAAGACAGGCGTTTGCAATCATATAGGAGGTGATAACCCAGTTGGCTTCATCAATAGTTGAGCCGAAATATCCTGCAATATGGGGGATTGCAACGTTTGTGGCAGATGTCGCAAGCATTGCAAATGCAGTCGGCACAAGAATTGAAATTGAGATGAGCCATAACGGGGCTTTTTGGGGTGTTTTTATTACTTCATCTGTCATTATTATTTAACTTTTACCTCCGGAACAACTGACATGCCGGGTACTATATTGTATTTTGAAATATCTTCGGTGAATACAATTTTAACGGGAACTCTTTGAACGATTTTAACGTAGCTGCCGACAGCGTTTTCAGGCGGGAAGAGGCTTGCTTTTGCACCGCTTGCTCTTTGAATACTGTCAACTTTTCCCTGAAATTTTTTGCCTCTGTAGGTATCAATTTTAATTTCAACGGGTTGTCCGGGTTTCATATTCGCAAGTTGAGTTTCTTTAAAGTTTGCAACAACCCACATTTTTTCGGGAACAATTGCAAACATCGGCTGTGCGACTTGTACGTAATTCCCCTGTTCAACTGAGCGGTTTGTGATTAAGCCTTCTTCAGGAGCGTAAATTTTGGTATATGAAAGATTTAATTCATCCTGTTCAACTTCGGCTTCCAGTCTTTTTATGGAGGCGGAAATTTCATCATACATTGCTTTTGCCGCATTGCTGCCTGATTGAGCCGAGGTTAATTTGTTCAGGCTTGAATCGTAATCCTGTTTGGAGGCAATGCCTTTTTCAAACATTTTTGAGTATCTTTCATAATCGTTTTGCGCAAATTCCAGATCGGATAAACTTTTTGTAACCTGATTTTCCGTTCTTACGAGCGATGCTTTTGCTTCTTCAAGTTTTGCTTTTGCCTGTTGAAGTTTTACTTCATAATCTTTCGGGTCAATTTCCAAAAGTAAATCACCTTTTTTAACAAGCTGGTTATCGTCTATTAGTAATTTTAAAACAGGTCCTTCAACTCTTGGGGCAATTGATACTATATGTCCTTCAACAAATGCGTCATCCGTTGATTGATAAAATATTGAATGTATTGTGAAATATATACCGAATATTAAAAATATTATTGCGGTTACGGAAGGTACAATTACTCTTTTTTTCATATATTCGGGGCGTGTATCAATGTTTTCTTCCATAGTATTTGTTCCGTGGTGATCTATATTTTCCATTTAATTTCTCCCTTTAAATTTGTAGTTTAACTTTGTCTTTCATGTTATCAAGCATTTTTTCAAGAATTTGCAGACATATTTCAAGTTCTTCTTTTGAAATGCCTTTTGTAATTGTTTTTCTTATATCCACAATTACGGGGTGAATAATTTCTCTTAATTTTCTGCCTTTTTCCGTTACGACTATTTTGTATATTTGTCTGCCGTTTGAACTGTTGATCCGTTTGACGAGTTCTTTTTCTTCAAGAATATTTATTATTCTGCTGACATTTGGTCTGTCTTTGTATGTAAGTTCGGAGATTTGTCTTTGATATAATTCTCCGTGTTCAACAAGCAGTGATAATATCAAATACTGTTCGGAGGTTATTTCAAATCCCTTTTCCGCAAATGTTTGCAGTGCAAGCCCGCGGGATAAAATCCCGGTTGCCACGAGCATTGCTCCAACTCTTTTTCTTAAGGGGTTATTTTTCATAATTTACTTTTTCGATTTTTGTAATAAAATATTCTTGTGTTATAATTATAACACAAGAAAAAATAATGGAAGAGGAATATGAAGAAATTTTTAATTATACTTTTAACCCTGACGATTGTTGTGCCTGCGGCATGTGCAAAACAGTCAAAAGCTGAAATTAAACATGAACAAAATAAAATTCATTATTTGAATTTATCATGGTGGGAAAAATATCAGGATCCGATTTTAGTTAACAATTTAAAAAAACTTTATGAAGTTAACTATGATTTAAAAAATGCCGAATTAAAGGTTAAAGAAAATGAAAAACTTGTAAAAATTCAATTTGCGAACGAATTGCCAATGCTGACTTTTGACGGGTCGCTGGGCAGACAATTCAGGTCATCAAACCAGCAGTTCGGCGATATGTTAATACCGAGTTTTGCCCAGTATAATTATCAATTACCGTTAACAATGACTTATGAAATTGATATTTGGGGAGCAAACAGACTTAAAACAAAAAGTATTGAACAGCAGCTTGCAATCATAAAACAGGCGGAGCGTGCCACATATATTTCTTTGACATCGGATTTTGCGGCTGATTATTTTAATCTTATAAAAACCGACAGATTTTTGCAGATACAGGATGAGCTTGTAGCGTTGCAAAAAGATATTGTGGAAAAAACTATAAATAAATATGATGCCGGTTTGTGTACAATAAACGAAGTTTTGGCGGAACAAAAGCTTCTTACCCAAATGAAAGAAGAAAAGAATAATTTACTTGAAAAACAGGATGTTTTGGCAAGCGGTTTAAGGGTTTATCTTTCAATGAAAGAGGGCGAGCCTGAAAGAGCAAAGTATGATAATTTGCAATTATTGACGGGAATTCCGCTTGAATATGACACATCAGTTATTGAAAACAGACCTGATTATTTGCAGGAAGAAGCAAATATTAAACGAATGGGCTTTGATGTAAGAATTGCAAGGAAAGAATTATTGCCCAAATTTGTTATATTCGGTCAAATCGGTTTGAACGCATATCATCTGGATACTTTGTTTAACAGTTATTCGCAATTATTTAATGCGGGGATTTTGCCTTCATTTGATTTGTTTGCCGGCGGAAGAAAAATGGCGCTTTTAAAGTTGAGAAAATTTCAGTATGAAGAAGCCCTTAACAGTTATCAAAAAACCATACTTGAGGCTATAAAGGAAATTAATTTAGGGCTTATGTCATATAAAACCGCAATGAAAAATTATGATGAAACGACTGACAGATTAAAAATGCAGGACAAGATTTATCAGCTTATGGAGGACAAAAGACAAATCGGCGCCGCATCTGATGTGGAAGTTCTTTATAGTAAAGAAGCACATCTTTTGATGGAAAAAGAGGAAATATCAAATAAAATTAATTATTTGATATCTTCAATATCTCTTTATAAATCAGTCGGCGGAGTTGATTTGTATTCAATCAATACCACAGTTCAAAAAGAAGATATTTAACTGTAAAGAAAATATAAAAATTCGTCAGTAATTTAACAAATATATGATATTATATAGTTGAAAGGAGCCATGTTATGTACAGTGTTTATACGGAAAAAAATCATTCAAGTCTTACAAAAACATTAATCGGTGAATTTAAAGATTATGATGAAGCAATGGATTGCGCTGAAAATGCAGTTGAAGGCAAGCCGGAATTAAGATATATAGTTGAAGAAACAGACGGACATTTTAACAGTTACGGTGAATTGGTAACAACAATTGTTGCTGAAAGTTAATTTTAAAGGATAGTATGAAAAAGATTTTATTTTTATTTATTGCTGTAATATTTTTCGCAGGCAGTACTTTTGCTGCAGAAAATTACGTTGATGAAAATATTACACCTGAAGATTTTGCAGTTCGGCAAGAAGCCGGAAGAAGTGATGTAATTGTTCGTGAACAGACAATTCAGGAAAGAATTAATGATGTTGCGTTCAAAATTTTAAATGCAAACAAAATTGATAAAAGAATTATATTTGTTTATGACGATGCAGCTAAAAAATCCATTTTAAAGTCATTAGAAGATGTAACTAAACGGCAAATTGTATTATATGAAGAAGACATACAATTTATTGCAAATGATGATGAGCTTGCAGGATTTTTGGCAAGAGGGATTTCAATGGCATTAAAATCATACGGCGGAATGTGGAACGGCAGCCTGTCATCAGTTCAGGTAAAACTTGCGCCTAAGATTTATGAAATATATGCAGATAAAAGAGCTGTTGATTTTATGGTTAAGGCGGGATATGATCCTATAGGGCTTATAACATATATCAACAAAGCGTTTCCGCAAAAAAGGTTTGATAAACTTTCCCATTCAAATTTAACCTCCAGAAGACTTGCGATAATTTATGAATATATCTATACAAAATATCCGTATTTTCTTCAAAATAACAAATATTTGGAAACAGACAGCTATCAGAATTTTTTGTTAACTTCGCAGTATAACAGAAAGCTTTTGGAAAACAAAATAAAAAATAATTCACATGAGGATTTAAAATATGAATAAATTTTTGATACTTGTGTGTTGTATTTTTATAGGTACATCCGCATTGGGGCAAGTTATGACGGATGAATTTGCTGATTCAACTTTAATGGATAAAAATATTGAAAAGCCTGAAGTTCATTTGGATTATGATTATCAGGGGACTGCAAGAATTCCTGTAGGGCTTAGGATAACTGAGAGAATTTCTTCTGAAACTAAGGTCTATGAAGGTCAGGAGATAACCTTTAAAGTTCGTTCGGATATTTATTATAACGGGAAACTTGTGTTTGAAAAAGGAACGGTTATTCCTGCTAAAATTGAAACCATTGTAAAAAGCGGGATGAACGGTATTCCGGCAAGTATAATTGTCGGTGATTTTGAATTTGAAAATATTCCGAAAGGTCAAATTTCGGATAGTTTTGAAATTAGAGGACAGGACAGAAGCCTCTGGGTTTATCCTTTAAAGTGGGCTTTAACAATTTTGCCGCCGACAGGTACTTTGACTAATTTTATAAAAGGCGGGCATGCAAAGCTTAAAGAAAACAAAACAATACAAATTTATTATTACCCCGAATGGATTTAGATATGGACGATATATTTGATCGGCTTGCAAAGTCTGATTTTCGCAGCAGATTTAAGCTTAAAGATAAGGATAAGTTGTATATTAAAGAAAAAGGGCTTGATACAATCAGGCGTCATGCCGAAGATTTTATTGCTAAAAGGATTGCACCTGCGGATATTTTAAATGACGGCAAACAAACTCCAATGAAGGGGCATCCTGTTTTTATCGCACAGCATGCAACAGCTTCCTGCTGCAGAAAATGTATTAATAAATGGCATAAAATTCCCTGCGGCAGAGAACTTTCCGCAAAAGAACAGGAGTATCTTGTGAATATTATTATGCAGTGGATTGAAAAACAAATGTAACAGAATTTCTACAGATTTTACAAAACCACTTTTTTTATAATAAAATTATATTAAGGGATATAAATTTATGAAAAAGATAATTTCTGCAAAAGAAGCTGCAAATATGATAAAAGACGGTTCTTCAATTATGGTCGGCGGATTTTTGAGCTGCGGCACACCCGACAAAATTATTGATGAGCTTGTAAAATTGAATGTATCAGATTTGACAATGATTTGTAATGACACGTCAACACCCGGGAATGACAGGGGCAAACTTATAGAAAACAGACAGGTCAAAAAGGTTATAGCCTCTCATATTGGTACAAATCCCGAAACCGGACGCCAGATGCATGACGGCGAAATTGAGGTGGAACTTGTTCCTATGGGAACATTGATTGAAAAAATAAGAGCAAAAGGTACAGGGCTTGGCGGTGTTTTGACTCCTACAGGCGTCGGAACGATTATCGAAGAAGATAAACAAACTATGACCATTGACGGTAAAAAATATATCTTTGAAAAACCGTTAGGTGCTGATTTTGCATTAATTTACGGAACAAAAGTTGACAGATACGGTAATGTATCATTTGAAGGTACAACAAGAAATCATAATACTATAATGGCAACTGCTGCAGAAACCGTAATTGTTCAGGCAGACGAGCTTGTGGATTGTCTGGATCCCAATGAAGTTGTAATCCCCGGGCTTTTTATAGATTATGTTGTTGCAGGTGAGGAGAATTAAATGGCAGTAGCATTACAGGAATTATCAAAAGAAAAAATCCGTGAAATTATTGCAAAAAGAGCTGCAAAAGAATTTCAAAACGGTGACGTGGTTACTCTCGGTATAGGTTTGCCTACTGCTGTTGCCGATTATGTGCCGGAAGGAATTAACGTAACTTTTCAATCCGAAAACGGACTTTTGGGAGTAGGGAAAAGCCAGAAAGGCGATTTTATTGATAAAAAAATTATAAACGCAGGCGGCGGATATGTGGAAGCCAAAAAGGGCGCAAGTTTTTATGATTCACAGATGGCATTTACCATGATGCGGGGCGGACATATTGATGCGACTGTTCTCGGGGCTTTGCAGGTTGATGAGGAAGGAAGTCTTGCAAGCTGGCTTATTCCGGGTAAATTCGTCCCCGGCATGGGCGGATCCATGGATCTTGTTGTCGGTGCAAAAAAGGTTATTGTGGCCATGGAACACACATCAAAAGGTCAGATAAAGATAGTCAAAAAATGTAATTTGCCTCTGACCGCATATCGGGAAGTCAATTTGATAATAACCGAGCGCTGTGTATTCCATGTTACACCTCAAGGACTTGTTATGACGGATATTAATCCCATGTTTTCACTTGAAGATATTAAAGAGTCGGTCACGGCGGATTTTACCGTAAGTGATAACCTGCAGTATATGGAAATATAATCGGCTGTCTTATATCAGATAGCTAAGTGGTTAATAGCAGATTCTTTTTTAAAAATGATAATAATTTTATGAAATATTTTAATTTTTTTGTAAAATTATTATTTTTTTCACTGTTTTTTGTTAACTTAGATGCGAAAGCCGATAATATTGATATTGCAACTTTCAGTGAATTAATAAATTCGAGTCCGGAAAGCGGAGATGTTTTGACTTTTACAAATGATTTGGACTCAACTTCGTCAATTAATCGTTATTTTATAAATCTGGATATTACTTTTGACGGCAATAACCATTATATTGACGGGCAGAATGTTTTTGGCGGGTTTATTGTTAATGACGATAACACATTTGATTTGGTCGGTATGCGTAATTGTCAGGGGCAGGTTTATAATAATTCAAAATTTGCCGGCTCAATTTTCAATTTTGGCGGGGAGTCAACAATAAATAATTCATTTTTCGAAAACAATTTCGTAAATTCTGCAGGGTATAATTTTGCGGTTGCCGGGGCTGTTTATAATTTAAACGGCGGGAATATGGATATAAATTCCGCATTATTTACCAATAATTATGCCTATGGTGCAGGAACTTACGGCGGTGCGGTTGCAAACGGTTATGAAGACGGCTTAACTGCCAATATGACAATTAATAATGCTGTTTTTAAAGATAATTTTGCCTTCGGAACTTCTTTTGCGGAAGGCGGAGCTTTGTATAATAAAGGTGACATAAATATATCTAATACGCTTTTTCAAGATAATTATATAAGTACAACTGATGGTTTTACTCTTTATGGCGGCGCATTGTTTAATATCGGGGATATGACAATAGACAAAAGTATTTTGTCAGGCAATTACGGTGAAAGTAATCAGTCTTATTATACCAGAGGCGGGGCGATTTATAATAATTCAAACTTGACAATTACTGATTCCGTAATCAATGATAATCACGTGAGTGCAGATATTACGGCTGACGGCGGAGCGATTTTTAATGACGTATCCGGCACAACAACTATTTCAAATTCGGTTTTATCAGGTAATTATACGAATTCTTCCGCTCAGAGCGCAAACGGCGGCGCTGTTTATAATGACGGAACACTTATTATAGAAAAATCAACATTTAAAGATAACCGTGATAAAAATGGTGAAAATGATATTTATAACACAGGAACCGTTGAATTTAATTCAGACGGCACAACAAATATTCTAAGCGGTATCAAGGGGACGGGAACTGTTTCAAAAAATGATTCGGGTATTCTTAACCTTGGCGGTAAAAATGATGAATATACCGGGGCGTTTGATTTTAACGGAGGAACTGTTAATTTGCTTGCAAACGGCAGTTATTTTAATGCCGCAAATACAAATTTCGGAAACAATATAAATTTCAATATGCAAAACAGGCAGATAAACAATATTAATTTCGGCAATCTGAATTTGTCGGGACAGGCTAATATTTATCCGGATGTAAATTTGAATAATAACACAATGGACAGAATTAATGCGGATAGTCTTTCCGGAAGCGGCTCATTATATGTTCCGAATTTGGCAATAGAGGGTGTTCCGAAGGCGGAATATATTACCATACCTTTTGCAAATTCTGTTTTAAAAGATTATGTACGTTACGATACATCGACACTTCATACGCCAATATATAATTATAATATAAGTTATGATTCCTCAGACGGAAATTTTGATTTTACGCGCGGCGGATTTGATTCTTCAATATTTACCCCTGCTGTTGCGGCTCAGCTTGCAGGATATTTGACCCAAATTGATACATACAGAAATGTTTTTTCAAATTTGGATATGGTAATGATTTCACCTCCTGAAAGCCGAAACAGTTTGAAATTTCGTAATAAAACTGCATTTTTGGGCTCAAGTGTTTCTTATTCGCCGTTTTTAATGCCTGAAGAAAACAGTGGAGTTTGGGTAAAACCTTATACAACTTTTGAAAATGTTCCTTTAAAAAACGGGCCGAAGGTTTCTAATGTCAGTTACGGAACGCTGATAGGTGTTGAAAGCGGTTTGCAAAGATTAAAAAAAGAATGGTATAACATTTACGGCGGCTATGTTTCTTATAACGGTTCTCATCAGGCTTTCGACGGGAACGGTATTTATAATAACGGCGGATTATTAGGGGCATATACCGTGTTTTATAAGGATAAGTTGTTTTCTGCCTGGACAGCTAATGTTGGGGCGAATTCTTCCGAAGCTTCAACAATTTTCGGGCATGATAATTTTGCAATGCTGAATACGGGTGTTGCTCAAAAAACAGGTTATAATTTTGAAATTTTTAAAAGAAGATTAATAATTCAACCGAGCATTTTTACATCTTATACCTTTGTTAATACATTTGATTATACAACTTCCGCCAATGTTGCGATGAATTCGGATCCGCTGCATGCAATTCATATAGAACCGCAGATTAAATTAATCGGGAATTTTAAAAATTATTTGCAGCCATATTTAGCTGTTTCTATGGTTTGGAATTTAATAGATAAAGCAAAATTCCAGGCCGATGACGTTTATTTGCCGGAATTGTCAGTGAAACCATTTGTTCAGTATGGCGCGGGAGTCCAAAAGCGCTGGGGTGACAGAGTGACAGGGTTTTTGGAAGCTATGATAAGAAATGGCGGCAGAAACGGTATTGCGCTTCAATTCGGTTTCAGGATAAAGATTTAAAATTCATTGTGAAAAAATTTTATTCCTGTTAGAATTATTTCAGCGGGGTAAAATTATGTTCTATGCGGATTTACATATACATTCAAAATATTCAAGAGCAACAAGCAAAGACTGCGACCTTGAACACTTGGCTCTCTGGGCGCAGAAAAAAGGTTTGAGTGTAATTTCAACGGGAGATTTCACGCATCCTGCGTGGTTTAAAGAGATTAACGAAAAATTAATACCTGACGGCTGCGGCGCATACAGGTTAAAGCCCGAAATTGAAAAACAAATTTTTAAAAATTCGGAACCCGTTAGGTTTATTCTGTCAGTTGAAATTTCAACCATATATAAAAAAGGTGATAAAACCCGTAAAGTTCATCATGTTGTATTTACACCGGATATTGAAACCGCGCAGAATTTCAGCCAGAAACTTGATGCCATAGGCAATATTAATTCAGACGGGCGCCCGATTTTGGGATTGGATTCCAGAAGTCTGCTTGAAACAGTTTTGGAATCAGGCGAAAATTCTTATATAATTCCGGCACACATCTGGACCCCGTGGTTTTCAGTTTTAGGGTCAAAATCGGGTTTTGATTCTATTGAAGAATGTTATGAAGATTTATCCGATCATATTTTTGCCGTTGAAACAGGACTTTCTTCCGATCCTGAAATGAATTGGAAAGTGTCAAAACTTGATAAATTCCGTCTTGTTTCAAATTCCGACGCGCATTCGCCTTCAAAACTTGCTCGTGAGGCAACTGTTTTTGATACAAACCCTGATTATTTTAGCATTATGAAAGCTTTAAAAACAGGTGATGGCTATGTCGGAACAGTTGAATTTTTCCCGGAAGAAGGCAAATACCATGAGGACGGACACAGAAAATGTAATATCTGTCTTACACCCGATGAAACAAAAAAATGTAACGGGATTTGTCCGGTTTGCGGAAAGCCTTTGACCATCGGGGTTTTAAACAGGGTAAATGAACTTGCTGACAGAGCTTTTGACAGTGATTTTATACCTGAAACAGGCGGAAAAGTTTATAGTCTTGTGCCTTTGCCGGAAATTGTTTCCGAGATTATGCAGGTCGGACCGTCAAGCAAATCCGTTGTTAATGAGTATGAAAGATTAATTCATAAATTCGGGTCGGAGCTTTCAATTTTGAGAAATGTTCCCGTTGATGAGCTTTCAAAAGATTTCCCAATGCTCGGCAAGGCAATTTCAAGGCTTCGGGCGGGAAAAGTCATAAAACATGCCGGTTATGACGGTGAATATGGTGTTATCAGACTTTTTGACGACAGTGAAATCGTAAAAAAAAATTGTATAAATCTCAAACTTGATATTGATATTCCGCAAACAGTTGTAAAAGAGCCTGAAAAAACCATAATTTCGGAAAAAATTTCAGTTCAAAACACGGTTGAAGAGAAAATTTCTCATCAAAATTCTTTGGGTTTGGATGAATATCAAAAAGCCGCTGTCGAAAGTAATTCTCATCAATTATTAATAACAGCAGGCCCGGGTTCCGGCAAAACAACCGTACTCACCCGTCGTATCGCATATTTAATTAATCTGAATAAAGTTTCTGCTGAGAATTGCCTTGCCATAACATTTACACGGCGAGCAGCTCAAGAAATGCGCGACAGGTTGAAAATTCTTTTGCCGGAAAAATCTTCCTCCGTTAATATTCATACATTCCATTCTTTGTGTTTGTCAATTTTAAAAGAAAATTATGAAAAAGCCGGATTGGACAAGAATTTTGGAGTTATAAGCGAGCAGGAAAAGGCTTTGTATGATGTAGTTCCTGAAAATTTGATTGAATTTGATGATTTAATAACTTTTACTGTCAAACTGTTTGAGAATTATCCTGAAATCAGAGAATTTTATCAGGAAAAATTCAAAATGGTTTTTGTTGATGAATATCAGGATATTGACGAAAATCAATATAAATTGATTAAATTACTTGTGCCTGAAAACGGGAATATTTGTGTTATAGGTGACTCTAATCAGGCGATTTACGGGTTTAGGGGCGGCAGCGCAAAATTCTTTGATAATTTTAAAAATGACTACAAAGATGTTGAAATTGTTCATCTTAAAAATAACTACCGTTCAAATGAGGGGATTGTAAACGCTTCAAATCAGATTATCAGCTCTTATGATATTATTTCGCGCTATGACAGACCGCAGGAAAAAATTACAATCCATACGGCGCCCACAGACAGGGCAGAGGCGGAATTTATCGTAAGCAGTATTGAAAATTTAATCGGCGGTCACAGTTTCTTTTCAATAGATTCATCAAGGTCATCAGGTGATAAGGATGATTTGTCGTTTTCGGATTTTGCGATTTTATACAGAACTTCATCACAGCTAAAGCCGATATTGGAAGCCCTTGAAAGATCCGGCATGCCGTTTGTGAAGCTTTCGGATGATATGCTTTGTGATAAAAAATCCGTCAGAGATTTGTTAAAAGGGTTAAAAGATGATATTCCGGTTGCTGAGCAATTGGAAGGCACATCAGGTGAAATTGAAGATTATATTTTGAATTATTTGAAAAATATTGCCTTGAATTGCGGCTCTAAAGCGGAATTTATTCACGAGGTATCATTGTTAAGAGAATCCGACACACTTGACAGCCGTGCAGACAGAATTTCTTTAATGACGCTGCATGCTTCAAAGGGTTTGGAATTTAAATGTGTGTTTATTGCAGGGCTTGAAAACGGGATTATCCCGTTATATAAGGCGCAGACACAAGATGAAATCGAAGAAGAAAGGCGTTTGCTTTATGTCGGTATGACAAGGGCAAAAGACAGATTGTTTTTGAGCCGTGCCTTAAAAAGACTGCAATACGGGACATTCAAAAACCTTCCTGTATCTCCGTTTTTGGCAAAAATCGAGGAAGATTTGCTTAATTTTTCAAAATTTGAACAAAAGGAAAAAGATAATTCCACACAGTTGAGTTTGTTTTAAAATCGGTTATAATGTTTATGGAAAACTCTTCATCGGCTCCGCCCTTAGAGTGGATAACCCTTGAGGAGTTTTTTTAGAAAATTGTTTGGATTGGAATTCCCAATCTATTACTAGACTCCTTTATTCATGTAACCTGTTATTATTTTTTCTGCCTTCTCTAAATGCACAAAGCCTACCAATCCCCTGAATATTTCGTCATTTTTTAAATGAATTAACAATCGTGACATAAAAAATGATTTATTCAATTGTACTGATTTTATATCATCATATTTTATAAAAAAATCTTCTTTAAACATTGGACGCAATATTCGATAAGGAGATATAATTCTGATACCTCTATCCGTTAAGACATATGTAATATTAAATCTAAAAAAAATACCATATAATCCAATCAAAAAAGCAAAACAGTATATCCATAGTGTTGATACTGAAACTTGTCTTATAGAATGTAGTCCTTCAAATATAAAAAATGGTAGTATAAATGTTCCTAAAAAAGCTCCGAAAAGTGCAGTTATAATTATACTTTGCAACATACTACTTTTAATAAAAAATATAGGATTCTCATCCGGATATAAGATTTTACACCTTAACAAGGCTGCCTTGCCTGAATTCATATAAAATGGTGTAAAAATAAATACTAATAATAAACCTGTAATAACTCCAGCTATATTAATCCAAGCTTCAAAATATTCTTTAGTTATCATATTATAACCTTTTTTATAATAATATTCAGCACTGTAACCTGCAGATTATTTTTTCTTATGGAGCGTAGGGGATTCGAACCCCTGACCCCGACACTGCCAGTGTCGTGCGCTACCAACTGCGCTAACGCCCCTT
>CALVER010000009.1 GCA_944326625.1 Candidatus Gastranaerophilales bacterium
CGGTTGACGCAACGGTAATTGCGAAAAAGCCCGACGGCACAAAATTTTTCCCCGTAATAAATACAATGCATTACGAAAAAAAATTAAAAGATATGCCGGAAGGGACTGCCGTTTTAATAACCGATCCCGACCACGACAGGCTGACAATCACGCAGACGGAGAATGTTTCGCGCATTCCGGAACTTGAAAAAGCCGGAATTGACTATATAAAATTAAATGACAATACAATTTTGACGATATTTACGGCAAATCAGGCATTTTTAATGCTTACGGATTTCTGGTCAAAACAGTTGAAAGCACAAAATTTATGGGACAATCACCCGAGATTTATGATAAAAACAACAGCATCCGCGCTTTCCTGGGACGAATGGGCAAAAAATAACGGCGTAAAAGTCATAAATGTTCCTGTCGGGTTCAAAGAAATTGCCAACATAATGAAAAAAGTTGAACTGCAGCTCAAAAACAATCCCGAAAAAGATGTTATCCTTGATGATGTATTCGGCAGCAGTATTAATTTAGGCATAAACCCGAGGCTTTTATTCGGCGGAGAAGAATCCGGCGGAATGATTATGGGCTGCGAAGATTTAATTGAATCACAACACGGACGTTTTGCCGTCGCAATGAGAGAAAAAAGCGCGACAGAGGCAATTGTTGTGGCATCTTCTTTGATTGCAAAACTTGAAAAAGACAAAATTCCGATGTCGGAATATCTTGTGAAAGTTTTTGAAGAAAATAAGATTATCGGACGCTTTGATACAAGAGTTGACATTGCTTACTATAACGAATCAGAACCCGATATTGAAAAATTAAAGCTTGCAAAAGTTAAAGGAGAAGAATTAAGGACGAAAAACGACCTGTTTTATCTTGCACTTGCAATGGGCATAAAAGAAAACCTCCTGACTCTTGATGACGTTAAAAATATTCTCTCTGATGCTTTTAAAGAGCTTGATTTTTCAAATCTTAAATCAATAAAATTTGTCGGCGACGGGACTTATATGGAATTCTCGGACAAATATATTGAAATAAGACCTTCCGGCACAGACGCAAAAACAAAAGCCTATGGCGGCGGACTTGATAAACAAAACATTGAAAAATATGCCTCAATCCTCGGGAACTATTCAGGCGCCAGAACCGAATTACATAAAAAATTCATTCCGCAGGAATTCTATGACACAACAAAAGAAAAAGCCATGGAATATTATCTTGCGTTTGTCAATAAAGACGCAAATAACGAGAAGTTTGAAATTCCCGAATACGATTTTTAAAAAGAGGCTTATGAAGCCTCTTTTTAAGCTTATTTATGACGCTTTAATTTTTTCTTCAAAGAATTTTTTGCAAAATCAATTGCCTCAATTTCGGAATAAAATATGTGGTGTTCGCCGATTTCTTTAATTATGGAATGTTTTTCCAGCTGATCATATAATTTTTTATCGTGAATTACGAGCAATATCTTAATATGCTGGCTTTTCAGACGCATAACAATGTCTTCAAACGCGAATATTGCTGATATATCCAGCAAATCATTCACATCATAATTAAGTATAAGATATTTTGTGCCCAATAGTTCGTCAAATTGTGCTATCAAATGGGTTGCGGAACCGAAGAAAAACTGCCCTTCAATATGCACAACACGAATTTTATGGTGATAATCATGTTCCAAACTCTTTTCGAGTTCGAAAATCTCACTGTCAACAACTGTTTTTTGAACCAATTTGGCGCTGTCAGCCGTCTTTTTGGCATATAAAAGCGCTGCCAGAACAATTCCGGCACCGACTGCAACAATAAGATTATAGAAAACTGTCAGGAAAAACACTGTCCACAAAACATACAAATCGTCTTTTGACGCGTATTTTAAGACTTTTAAAAGTTTTACGTCAATTATATCGTAACCTATTTTAATCAAAATCCCCGCAAGAACTGCCAGCGGAATTTCCGCAACAAAACCCGAAAATTTAAACAGCAGCAATAAAAGCACAAAGGGACTGACAACAGAAGCCATTTTTGTAGCTGCACCGGCTTTTAAAGCTGCAACCGTGCGCATTGTGGCGGCAGACCCGGGCACACACCCTGACATGGCACAGCAGATATTACCGATTCCCTGCGCCGCAATAAGATGTTTCGGGTTATTCTTTTCTTTGGTCAAAGAATCACACACAAGTCCTGTCAAAAGACTTTCAGCAGATAAAACAATCGCAAGAATTACCGCATACTGCAGATTATTTACAAGTTCAATAAAATTTGCATGCGGCAATACGAATTTCGGAAACTCTACGGAAATTGTGTTTATTTTTTCCACGTCAAAACCGAATTTTATTGAAACAAACGTACAGATTATAAGCGCAATTACGGTAGACGGAATAAATTTATTAACACGTTTCGGCATTAAAAATACAATTAAAAGCGTCAGTATTCCCAAAAATAAAGCATCAAAATTTACGGATTGCAAATTCACAAACAATTTTTGAATACTTTCAATAGTGCTGGAAAGCGTGGGATGCCCAAGGATAGGATTAATTTGCAAAATTATAATAATTACCCCGACTCCGTTCATAAAACCTGATATCACGGGATAGGGAACATATTTCACTATATTTAGCAATTGGGTCATTGAAAGAATAATCTGCAAAATCCCGGCCATTGCGATAATCAGGATAACCGAATTAATATCCTGTCCCATTGAATGCATAATTGATGCGGTAACAATTGCGACGGGGCCCGTAATTCCCGATATCATAGGCGTTTTTGTGCCAAGAATTCCCGCTATAAAGCACAAAATTATTGCACCCCATAACCCCGCACCTGCTCCAAACCCTGTTGCGACACCGAATGCAAGAGCCTGAGGCAAAGCGATTATCGCGGAATTAATTCCGCCTAAAACATCGCCCGCAAAAATTTCAGCTCTTTCTTTGAGTTTCATATCAAAAATTTTATCATAAAAATTCCATGCTATAATTATATTACGGATTAGGATTTTTTAAGGAGAGATTATGGAAAAATATATAGAGCATACACTTTTGAAACAGGATGCAACGGAACAGGATCTTATCAATTTATTTGAAGAAGCTAAAAAATACAATTTTTTAGGAGTATGTATAAACCCGTGTTACGTAAAACTTGCAAAAGAATGTTTAAAAAATTCTGACGTAAAAATCGTAACGGTTGTTGGATTTCCGCTCGGAGCAAATAAAACCGACGTAAAAGTTTACGAAACAAAATGCGCTATAGAAGACGGTGCAGACGAAATTGACATGGTGATAAACGTAACCCGGCTTAAAGATAAAAAATATGACTTTATCGTAAATGAAATTAAAAAGATAAAAGAAGCCGCAGGCTCACACATTTTGAAAGTAATTCTTGAAACGGATTTATTAACAAAAGAAGAAATCAAAAAAGCCTGTGAATTATGCATCGAAGCCAAAGCCGATATTGTAAAAACCTCAACGGGTTTTGTAAAAAACGGCGTCGGTGCAAAAGAAGAAGACGTTAAGCTTATGTATGACACAGTTTCACCTTACGGACTAATGGTAAAAGCCTCAGGCGGAATCCGCGACAGAGAAACTGCCGAAAAATTAATCAAAGCAGGCGCCTCAAGACTCGGCACAAGTTCAGGTGTAAAAATAATTAACGGATAACTATGGCAGATGAGGATAAACAATTTGATGCCACGCCCCGAAAACTGGAGCAGGCAAGAAAAGAAGGTCAGGTTGTAAAGTCAAAAGACTTTTCGACCGCAATATCCTTATTGATTCTTTTCTCTGCAATTGTCGGGCTGGCACCTTTTATCTGGAATCAAATTGTACAACTTTATACACTTTTATACGAACAAATTCCCAACGGCCATCTGTCTGATGTCGGTTATATGTATATTCTTACAATTACTCTGAAAACAGCCGTGCTAATTATAGGCCCGATACTTTTTCTTGCATGGTTTGTTGCAATTATGGCGGATTTTATACAAGTGGGCCCGCTTGTTGCAACAGCACCTCTGGTTCCAAAATTAGATAAGCTTAATCCGACAAAATATTTTAAAAATATTATGTCTATCAAAACATTGTTTGAACTTTTCAAAAACATCCTGAAAGTCGTAATTTTGGGCTATATCGGCTGGAGCGTCTACATGTCGCATATTGAAAACATTTTAATGCTTGCGGCAATAGATAACAATTTTGCTGTTATGATTGAGTTCGGCAAATTAATTACGGAATTTATTTTCAAAGCATGTATTGCGTTTTTAATTATATCTGCAGCGGATTACGGGGTCACAAAATGGAAATTTTTAAAAGACCAAAAAATGTCCTTTAAAGAAATTAAAGACGAATACAAGAACACTGAAGGCGACCCGAACGTTAAAGCAGCCCTAAGGCAGCGCCGTATGCAAATGCTTCAGCAAGGCATGATGGATGCGGTTCCTGAAGCGGATTTCGTCGTAACAAACCCTACACACATTGCCTGTGCGCTTAAATACAAAGCCGAAGAAATGGATTCACCTATGCTTATTGCAAAAGGAACAGAACTTATTGCAAAAAAAATTATTGATATAGCAAAAGAACATAATGTTCCGGTCATTGAAAACGCGCCGGTTGCACGTGCTTTATTCAAAATGGTTGAGCTTAACCACATGATTCCGCCGGAATTGTACAAAGCCATTGCCGAAATACTGCTTTTTGTTTATAATATGAAAAAATCCACCAAATAAATGGGTTAAAAGATTTCAAACTGTAATAATATAATTCTGTAATCATGGTTATGCAAGATAAAAATAAATTACAAGAATATATAGATATAGTCCAAAAAGTTGCGAGAGTGGAACATCGCAGAATTCCGTCGCACATGGTGGAATACGAAGAACTGCTTTCTATCGGTATTATTGCCGTTCAGGTTTTAGTCAAAAATAAAACACCCGAACAATTGGAAAAATATAACGCTGCCTACATTGCAACGGCCGTCCGCTGGGCAATCCGAAACGAGCTCAGAATACGTTACAAATGGTATGCAATGAAGCATAAAGCCGAAGGGGAATATGATGAAGAAGAAGCCGTAGAAGGCATGGATATGCAGCAGGCTAAAGTCCGTGAGGCTGTTTATGAAACAATCCTTTCAATTGACGGTCTGGCAGCTGCCGCAAGTGATAACGATTCTCCGTTTGATTTTCTTAAAGACCCGCACGCACTTCCTGATGAAAACGCAGAAATTACCGAAATGGGCAGAATGATAAGAGAAGCGATTTCCAAACTTCCGCCTAAAGAAAGAACGGTTGTTGAATACAGATTTTACAGAAACATGCAGGTAAAAGACATTGCGCAACAGGTCGGATTGTCATCTTCCCGCGTAACCCGTATCGTTCAGGCATCTTTAAACACGGTTAGAGAATACCTCAATTCAAAAGGTCAATACGGTTATTAAACTGACTTAACAATATTAATTCTTTTATCGTCAACAATATCCACAGGGCCGTTTTGTTTTTTAATATAATCACAGGCAAGTTTGTCCTTGTCAAACTCATAAACAGCTTCTGCTTCGTGCTTTTTATTCAGCATAGCAAAACCGTCGCCGCCGGTTGCATAAAAATCATCCATTGCAACTCTTAAAAATTTATTCGGATTTGGATTATCAATGTCAATCGGGGTTTCGGCTCCGTTATCATCCACATAGTCAAGCTTTAATAATTTTCCCTTGTCATCCATAGTGTATTTCAAACCCGATACCATAACTATTCCGGGCTTGTTATCAGGATGAACAAATGATCTGCCGCCAAGTTTAATTGCATCAACAAGTTCTTTTTCACTGATTTTTGCAACTACAAGATTGTTTTTAAACGGCGTAATTTCGGAAACTTTTCTTGTATCAACTTTTCCTTTTTCAAAATTTCCGCGGATATTTGCCGCGTTCAATAAGGCTATATCAACGCCCAATTCTTTTCTCATCGCGTCAACCAAAAAATTTCCGTGCGGATTATTTTCAATTAACCTGTTTTCCGGAACCGGCGGAACAGAATTAATTTCACCGACATGCTCAGGTTTTCCTATAATCTGCTCAACGGCAAATTTTGCAGGAAGAGTACGATTAAAGCGCGATGTCGGTATAACATTATTCTGAACGGATTTAATAATCCCGTTTGAATCAAAATCTACATTTAAAATTCCGAAATATTCTCCGTCTTTACCGGCCTGAGTGATGATAACAGGTTCATTGTCAAGGTTATAAAAAAGATTTTTATCCTTTTCCACCCCTTTAATTAAATCATGAGAATGACCGCCGAGAATTACATCAATACCGCGGGTTTGTTTAGCTATTTGAATGTCATTTGTATAACCGCTGTGAGACAAAAGGAAAATCTTATTTACACCTTGAGATTTCAATTTATCAACTTCATTTTGGAGATTAGCAATTGTTGTAGGCAAATCATCGACGGTCAAATCGTCTTTAGACACGCCGTCTTTTAATCTTTTAAACATATCCGAAGGCCCAATGCCGACAATGCCGTATTTATTGCCGTTATGAACTTCAATTGCAGACCTGACCAACGTATCTTTAAGAGGGCTTGTGTCTTTTGCATGAATATTAACTGCGCCCAATTCCTGATACTTGGCGTTTTTAGCGTTTTCGGCATGCACGGAAGGTCTTACATCAAATTCATGATTACCGGTCTGTCTTTTTGTAATCCCAATCATATCAAGCATTTTACTTACTGCTTTGCTTAAAACCGGATCCTCACCCAATCCGTCGTCGCCTGAGGACAACTTAAGCTTATCTGCCGAGGTTTCAAATGTATCAAACATTTGAGAGGCAGTATAAACACGTTCAAGATTCGGCAATTTCGCGTGAAAATCATTCATGTAAAATATACTTGCCTTTGTTGTGCTATTCGGTTGTGCTGACTGAACCGGTTGTATCATTTTATGCCGCCTTATTTTTCATTTCTTTATAAATATTAAGTCCTTCAACCCAATTGGGAGTTACTGTTAAATCGCCTGCAACAATGCTTTCAGGTAATGCTGCATGGTGAATTTTCGGGAGAAGATAATCTTCCGTATATTCAACGGGTTTTGTCATATTATCGTCCGTATCATTGCAAACAAATGTCAACTTACCGTCAGGATTACATTTATAGGCTATAATTGTAATTTCATGCCCGTTGATTATAATATTGTTTTGGTCGACCTGAGTATAACCTATTATTACATTTTCCCCCATATCAAGGGCTGACGTAAGATGTCTTTTCATTGTATCAAAATCCGTTTCATAGCCGACAAGCCGTGCATTTTCATCAACTGTTTGATAAGTTACCGACAATTTGCTTTTATCTTCCACAACGGACTCCGTAAATGTTTTTTCGAATTCAATTAAACCTTTATCATTCTGGTTAAATTTACCGAGCCGCTTGTCAGTCAAAGAATTGTACGACTGCTGAGAGCCCACCTGCATAAATGTAGACTGCATCAAAACATCAAGAGGAGATCTTTCAAGCGGATCTTTATTTGTAGTTTGAATTTGAGCGCGAAGAATTGCATTTTTGTCGGGCGCAAATGTTAAAACAGCACTGTCAAAACTATTTGTTTCAAACGGAATTTCAAACGCATTCAAAAGCCAGATGGCATCAAGCGCATGATCTGCGAGGTTTCGCAGTTTAATTTCTTTTTGAACAGACATTGAAGGGGACGATAACCCTTCTGCAAAACGTGTAAATTCCGCAGGCATTTTTTCCGCCAGATTAAATTCAATGCTTGCGGCAACGCATGTTCCTGAATGTTCCACATCGATATCTTGTTTATCGACAAAACGCTTGACAAGATTTGTGTCTCCGGCCGTATTTGCGGCAAGTGCTTTTTGACGATATTCAGGAGGTATATCACCGAATTGCTGCGTAATAATAAACGGATAAGAAATTGTTGCAATAGTATCACGCAATATGCCCTCCTGACTTAATCCTTCAGCTCTGGGCGTTTTTGCCATTTTATACAGGTTATCCAAAACAGTGGAGTGGTCATTGGATTCACTGTTCAATAATATTCCGCTTTTTAACAACAATTCAATCTGCTTTTTGGTATTTTTATCAACCATCTGCAAAAGCTCTGTATATTTTTGTTTTTCATCTGCAGATGAAAGTTCCGTACGCTTATTCAGCACTCTGTTATTTGAATTAAACGGTAAAGAAGTTATCGGGTTAGAAATGTGAGATGCAGAAACTTTTGCCGCATTATTAACCTTATGGGGCTGAATATTTGCAACTGTGTTATAATTATATTGATAAATATTATTAACTGAATCTACCATTCCTACTCCACATTAATATTAAAAATTAAACACAACAAAAATTGCTAATATAATAAGTGATTTATAAAAAAATGTAACATTGAGGAAAAAATTGCCAAAAATAAAACCGCTTACAAAAGAACAAATTTTAATATCAATTGACAGACTCACAAGGTTCAAAAATCCTGAAATCAAGTATCTCAGGGTATTTAAGGATATAATTACCCACAATTTGATAAGTCCTAAATTCAAAAAATCCGATTTGGACATAATGAATTACACAGAACTCAAAAATTTGGCAGAAGAAATCCTAAATTTTTCATTGTCAAATCTCGGTCTAAAGCTTGAAGAGGATTACATCCTAAACCAAAAACTTTTTGACTATGAAACCTCTATATATAATATAGATAAAAATACCGAAAATTTATTAAAAAATAATATTAATTATAAGGCATGCCTGAATTTAATAAATAATGATGCACCGTTCAATTTGAAATGGCTCAAAAATCTTTATATTTCAAATGACGCACAAAATGCCAGAGAGAATTCAGGATTAAAATTCCCTTTGGAAAAAATAGTTATTTCAGAAGGAATAACCGAAGAAATTCTTCTGCCTGAATTTGCCAAAATATACGGATATGATTTTGACAAAAAAGGTGTTTATATTATATCGGCAGGCGGAAAAAATCAGGTTGTAAAACTGTTTTACAAACTTTCAAAAGAATTAAAAATCCCGATTTTTGTTTTAATGGACAATGATGCCGAAGAAAATTACCGGGAAATTCTGCCGCGGCTGAGGGAATGTGATAAGATACACCTTTTAAAATGCGGAGAATTTGAAGATGCTCTGCCGATTGAATTAATAAAACGAACACTTTCAAACAGCTTAAAAAACATTTCGCTTATTGAACTTGAACCTTTAAACCAAAATTTACGCATGGTAAAAATTCTGGAAGAAATATTCCGACACAGGGGCATGCACGAATTCAAAAAATCCGAATTTGCACAAATGGTAAAAGAAAACCTGCGCGACAAAAATGACATATCCCCTGAAATTGCGGATATAATTAAAGAATTGGAAAAAACTTCGTTAAATTCAAAAGTTATGGTTGACAATTAATTTTGCTTCGGTTATTATAAAAAACGTGAATACACTTGCTCCCATCGTCTAGAGGCCTAGGACAACACCCTTTCACGGTGTAGACGGGGATTCGAATTCCCCTGGGAGTAATTTTTTAGGGAAATTATGACAAAACAATTACGACGATTCGCAAATAACTTTTAAAAGGGCTTGTTTATATAACGAGAACATTGTTATTTGTTGAAAAAAATATACACAAGACCTTTTATAAAAAAGGTCTTGTTTTTTGTTAAAAAACGTAAAATTCTTTTTAGATCAAGGCAATAATGATTTTTCAGGAATTTAATTAAAAAGTGAAAGGAATTCAAATGATTTATAATCTGCGACGAAACTTAATAAAAAAGGCGAATGCCCCGATCGTCAAATTAATGAATTTAATTTGGGGCTTGTAGTAGATTATAAAATAAGGAAATATAAAAAATGATACCCGCAATAAACGCAAGCACAATATATTCAACACTCGGAAACCCGAGTTCCCTTGTCCCGTTAGCAGTAAAAGACGTTGCAAACAGCTTAGGACTTACCACAGGCTCTTACATAATCGGAGACAAACTTGAGGGCAAAGACAGATTTTTAGATGAATTCGGCACAGAAGCCATCTGGCTTTTCGGATTACCCGTATTTAAAAAAATTACCGATTTAACGCTCTATAAGGCTTTAAAAATAGACCCGAAAGCTGACGTAAGGCTTCTGGAAAATCCGGAAATTCTTGATAAGGCAATAGAGTTATCACCTAAATCACCTGATGACCATATTAAAAAAAGTCTTTTGGAGCTGAAAAATAACCCGAAATTTTCAAAATCTCTTGCTCTGTCAAAATTCGGTATAGCAACTCTTTTGACGATTGTTTCTTATACCATGCTTACAAAATACAGACATAAACAAACAAAAGAAGCCGCAAAACAGGAGCTTATACGGGAACACGAACAAAAGATTAAACAGACAAAATTTAATAATACGCGGACGACCTTCGGCGAATTTATAAAAGGCGCACGGGAAAACAACAGCGCTCAAACAGTTTCATTCAAAGGCGCAGGCAATTTTGCGGCAAAATTAAAAGATTTCATGTTTGATCCTGTGCAAAACCTTATGATAGTAGACGGAACAATCACGACACAAAGGCTTTCCGAATCAAGAAACAAACAGGAATTTATCGGATATTCCATAAAAGAAGGCGCTACCTGGGGCTTTATGTATTTTGCAAGCAAACCCATTCAAAAATTCCTTGAGAAAAAATCTCTGGAAAAACATAACAAATCAATTGATTTGGACGCGAGAGTAATAGAAAGCAGCGATTTAAAAAATGCGTTCAAAGATAAAAATATTATTGAAAAAAGCCTGAAACAATTTCCTATAAACGGAACTGATGTTGAAATTTACGAATATTTGCACAAAAATCCTGATGATTTCGTCGTACAAATGGCAAAAAAATCAGATGAAATTACAACAATGGGTTCTTATGATAATTGGCTCAATAAATTAAAGAAAAAACTTCATCTTCCGCATCTGGAAATTGCTGATAAAAATGCAATTGATACAAGAAGATTCATTGATATAGGAAATTACCAAAAGAAAACCGGTGTAAAAGGCATTTTTGCAAAAATTGACACACTTTATAAACAATACACCGCATCCGGAGAAACCGTAGACACATTCTTAAATAAAGTAAAAAGCCTTAAAAGAAAATCCGTATTGAAAAATTTAGGCACATGTATTGCGGCACTGGGTGTTGCGGTTCCTGCAATTATGATTGCGGTAAGATATGCAACCGGCGACAAGGATTTTCAGGTAAAAGAAGATTTGGAAAAAGAACTTTTTCTAAACGCCTAAATCCGCGAGAATTCCTTGCGCTGCAGCATAACCCGCAGACCAGCAGTTCTGGAGGTTAAACCCGCCGCAAAAGCCGTCAATATCAAGCACTTCGCCGCAAAAAAACAAATTCGGCACAATTTTGGACTGCATTGTTTTTGAATTCACTTCTTTTAAATCGACCCCGCCGGATGTCACAACCTCGCCGCCTTTTGCAGTACCGGTTATTACAATTACAAAATTATTTAACAAATCCAAAATTTTATCACGCTGTTTTGCATTGATATTATGGCTTTTTTCATCAGGATTTACTGATGCCTCGGACAAAATAAATTCCGCAAACGATTTCGGGACAAAATCCGCAAGAAGATTTTTAATTGATTTATGCGGATTTTTGTTCAAACAATCCTGCAAATCAATCTCCCCGCAGAAATCAAAACTTATCTCATAAGGAAACTCACGCCTTGCATATATAGACGAAATTTTGTAAATCAAAGGGCCTGAAACGCCTTCATGCGTAAATAATAAATCATCCTGAAAACCGCAGGATAAAACATTTTTTATAACAACGCCGGCCGGAAATTTTTCTTCTGTTTTGAGCCCGACAAGTGCAGGTTTTGGCGGAATTATATTATGCCCCGCGTTTTTAAGCATTGCATAAGACGAATGCCCGCCTGTTGCCATTACTATATAATTATATTTATCAAAATCAAGCTCAGACACCATTTCTTTTTTAAATCTGACTTTATTAAGAGCCTTTAAAAACTTTTCTCTTACGTCTTTTGAGCTGTTTGAGACGGGAAAAATTCTTAAATCATCCTGCACATAAGTTTTTACGCCGATTTTTTCAAAAAACTCAATTGTATCGGAAACCCCGAACCTTGAAAAAACCGAATACAAAAACTTTTCGCCGCGCGGATAATTCTTTGCCAGTTCTTTAAAATCATACTGTGCATGACTTAAATTACATCTTCCGCCGCCCGTGGGCAAAAGAGTACGCAAAGGGCTTGCATAATCAAATACTGTTACGTCACAATAATCCTGCAAAAAATATGCACACATGCAACCTGCAGGCCCGGCGCCGATTATTGCGACCTTAGAAATTGAATTCAACTCTGGTTCCATACAAAAATACCATTTCAGGATTTTCCAAGTCGTTATGAAGTTCTGATATTGTTTTATGCAGAACCGGATGAACAAAATCCGGCGCCAATTCCAATAAAGGCACAAGTGTAAATGCACGCAGATGCGCGTATTTATGAGGAATTGTCAAATCTTTTTCATTAATTATATCCTGATTATAAAACAATATATCAATGTCTATTGTTCTGTCGTCATAAGCGTCTTCTCTTTCACGCTCACGCCCTAACTGTTTTTCAATTCTCTGGCATTCTTTAAGCAAATCTTCAGGCTTAAGCGTTGTTTTAATCTCAACAACAGCATTAACAAACCAGGTATCAGATGTCATATTCCAGGGTTCGGTTTCATAAAACGCGGAAGTTCTTATAATATTAATTCCGTCCACTGCGCCGAGAAGGCTTGTTGCCTGCTGAACATAGCCTATTCTGTCACCTTTATTTGACCCCAAACTTAAATACACTATTGCCATAATAATATTCTATAAATTTTTTCTTTCATTGTCAATATACATTCATGTTTGATATATAATAATAAATGAAATGTTTATTTACGGAATTCTATCGACATTACTATTTTCCATACTGTTACCAATATATTATATTGTAAGAGTATTTAACGGGAAATTTTTATACGGCTGGAGAGAAAAGCTGGGATTTTTCAAGCATCCGCATCTCGGCAAAAAGGTAATTATGTACCACGGGGTATCCGTAGGTGAAATCATTGCGCTTGAAAATTTAATAAAAAAAACAAAAGAAACTTTTCCTGATTACAAAATAGTTGTAACAACAGGCACAAAAACCGGACAGGAAACTGCCAAGAAAAAATTTTTAGATATAGCGGACTACATAACCTATTTTCCTTTTGACATCCCGTCATGCGTGTACAGGTTTTTAAGGAAAATAAATCCTTCCGTGGTTCTTATTGCAGAAACTGAAATCTGGCCGATTTTTGCGGATTATTGCAATAAAAAAAACATTCCTCTATTTACAATAAACGGCAGAATGTCAGATTCGACATACAAGTTATATAGATGTTTAAAAGGATTTTTCAAACACGTTCTGGCGAATTACACAGAAATTCTAACCCAGAGCAGCGAAGACAGAAACAAATTAATCTCAATAGGCGCGCCTGAAGAACGTACACATGTTATGAAAAACCTTAAATTTGACGTCAAAAAATCAAATGAGACTGTTGCTATTGATAAAAACGGCAAACGCATAATTATTGCAGGCAGCACTCACAAGGGCGAAGACAAAATAATTGTTGACATATTTTTAAAATTAAAAAAAGAATTTCCCGACATAAAACTTATTATTGCACCGCGGCACATACAAAGGGTTCCGCAGATAAAAGACCTGCTTAAAAAAACAAAACTGCCTTTTGGAACACGCTCTAATAATGATAAATTCGACCAAAAAGAAATAATTATACTTGATACAATAGGTGAATTAAGCAAAATGTATTCAATATGCGACTTTGCCTTTATCGGAGGAAGCTTTAACAAAACAGGAGGTCACAACCCTCTTGAAGCGGTTGTATATTCAAAACCAGCAATTTCAGGGCCTTCCATACATAATTTCAGGGATATTTACTGGATTTTAGGAAGAACAAATGCAGGAAAAGTTGTAAAAACCCCTCATGAATTAGAAGATTACATGAGATTATTACTTTCCGATAAGGAATTTTATGCTCAGGCTTGCAAAGATTGTGAAACTGTTTTTAAAGATCAACAGGGTGCCTTAGATGTAGTAATAGCAAGGCTTAAAAAGATTTTATAATTTTCGTGTTTCTGCGTTTTGTAACGAAATATTACAAATTTTTATTCAAAAATTAAAGAAAAAAATAAAGTTGCCGTAAACATGAGCACAAGGGAATAAAACGAAAGGGAACAAGTCATGGGTATGGCAGCATCACAGGCTAGATTCTTAGGCCTGACAGCAAGGAAAACAAACGTCGAATACGAAGGACAACAGATTAACCAACAGAGAACTACGTTGTCCAATCAATCAGCTAACTACTACAATCAGTTGTTAGGTATGGAAGTACCTACACCTCCGTCAGTTGCTGATTACACTAAGACCGTTTACACATTCGAAGACGGTAATCTGACAAACTCAGTTACTTCTTTAATGGCCCAACCCGACGGTCAATATTTAGTAAGCTACGTTTCTTCCTGGACTAATGATTTTGCCCCCGTTGCTGCAGGTTCCGCTATCGTTACCAAAGATAACACAAGCCACTATGTAGGTTCCACAGAATTAAGAGTTCTGGGAGAAGATTTGGATACATTTAAAGATAAAGATCCATATTTAAGCACTCTATCAGATGATCAAATCGCAAACTTGGAAAAAGAAGAACAACAATATATTGCGCTTTTGAACGAAAAATACGGAGATGCAGACGATGAATGGTACGTAAGATATGTGCAAAACACATCAACCGGCACATGGTCTCCGTTATTCTACAAAAAAGAACAAGTAGATAAAGCAATATACTCAGACGAAGGCACATCACAATCTAACATTAACGTCTACACAATGGGTTCTGCTCAGGAAACCGAAGAAGTTAAAGGCGTTCCTGCAAGATTGGAAAAAGATACAACAGGTCGTTACATTAACATCACACTTAATCCGGGTACGACAAACGAAGTTACTTATTCTTTGACAACTAATACGTTGACGGATCAGGATGCTTACGATGATGCTATGAACCAATACGAATACGACAAGTATCAATATGATCAAGCTATTCAAGAAATCAACGCTAAGATTGAAATTATTCAAGCACAAGATAAAAACTTAGAATTACGTTTGAAACAACTTGATACCGAACAGGATGCTATTTCAACAGAAATGGATGCGGTACAAAAAGTTATTGAAAAGAACACTGAATCTACATTCAAAACATTCGGTTAATAATCGGCACCTGCACTCTTTTGAGAGGCGTAGGTACGAAAAGCCGGACAGAAAATTCGTTTTACCTTACGTAATTGTTAAAAGTTTTAGCACGCCCCTCAGTTTGAGGCTAGTGCTACGTTTCCCCTTTTTTCCTTTTCGACCTTGTTTAAGGTCGATTTTTTTTTGATTATTCAGAAACAATAGACAAATTCGCGATTTCAATATCGTCATAATCCACATAAGCCGTTTGCATAAGATTTCTGCCGGCTTTTATTGTAATTTCATTTTGCTGACCTGATCTGATTAAATTATTCGGAATTCTAATTTTTTGATTATCGCCGTTTAACTGAATTTCAGCGATTTTGGCACCGTTAAAGAATATCTCGGGAGGGCTTGCATAAGAGTTCACAATTTTGTTTTGCCCCATTGAACGCGCCATAAGAGTATCCACGCCAATAATAGAGCCTATAACAAGATAATTATTTGAAGACAGTGACTCCGGCTTCAACATAAAAGTTTTACTGAAATAAGGCCCGCTGGAACGTAATCTGAAAGTATCCGCGCCGGATGAAGCTTCCGAATAGTTGTCATCGCCGAGATGAAACACATCCGAAGCAATAACCACGTCCGAAATATTACTCTTTTGTATTCCCAAAACTATAGGCCTTGCTGCTATTGTATCATTTATAGTCAAAGAAAACGGTCTGTAGCCTTCCTTTTCAACAGACATAATTGTAGGGCCTTTTACTTTCCCGAGATTAAATGTACCGTAGTCATCCGTATAAGTGCTGTAATTATATTTAGGCAGCGAAACCCGCGCATTCCCTATCGGGGCATTTGTTACGGCATCGACAACACGGTTTGCGTTATTCATATCAACCTTTGACACCCCGCCTGAGACTGTTGCGGCATTTGATTGCAAAGCTAAAATTAATGTCATTATAAAAATTAATGCTGCTTTTTTCATAAAACCCTCAATACAAATTTAACTTTCATACAAAGTTTTTAAATTAGTATTTTGGTAATATTTTAAGGATATTTTTAAAAAAGTAAAAATTTTATTTGATATTTGAAAATGTTTTTGGTATTATAATTTTACTGAAAGATTTATAATTTATGCCGATGTGATGAAATTGGTAGACGTGCCAGACTCAAAATCTGGTGTGGTTCACCCCACGTGCCGGTTCGACTCCGGCCATCGGCAAATAAAAAGAGACACAAATGTGTCTCTTTTTATTTGGCTTATGCAAGAGTTGAACCCAAAGCGTCAGCTTTATCGGTTCGGCGCGAGCGAGCTGAGGCTGAAGCATTTTTGCGTTTGTGCTAACAGCACATTAGCAAAATGCGGAATGCCGTTACACGCGAGCGAGCAAGACACTCCGGCCATCGGCATTTTTTATTGCTTTTTTGCACATACGAAGTCGTACTCAACCTTATATCTAAATTGTTTTTGAGACAATAGCGGAGCCGGAGGCGTGAGCGTAGTCGAAAAAACAATTTAGATATAAGAAGCAACTACATATTAACCTTTATTTTAACAACCGCTTTTTTTACCGTAACGGATTGACTTTCTGCGTCCAGCTGCGGCATGTGAGCTTCGTACGGGTAAAATATCGCAAATTGTCCCTGGTTAAGAATTACTCGTCCTGAATTCACACCTTCACGTTTATAAAAAATAATATCCTTTGCTTCATTATAAGGAATACTGACATTCAAACCCGCTGTTCCTGTAAAATCAATACGCTCAGTTCCTGATAAAATTATTTGAATATCAATAAACTTTTCATGAGATTCAAAAACGCCTTGCTCAGGCAATTTTGTATTATATATTTCAACGTTCATATAATCATCGGAATTAATCTCATGCCTACCGCATGCGATATCTGACGGAATATTTTTAATATATTCAAGGATTTCAGCAGGAATTTCCCTGTATTTTTCAATATTTTTCAGACTGTCCGTAATCATTTTGTCAATTCCTCAATTGCCTTTTCATATTCTTCTTTATTCGGGGCTTTACCGTGCCAGCCGGCGTTATTTTCCATAAAGCTTACACCTTTGCCTTTTATAGTATCTGCGATTATGGCTGTAGGCTTATCATTTTGTTTGGCTTTTTCAATTGCATCATAAATTCCCTGCAAATTATGACCGTCAATTTCAATAACATCCCAGTTGAATGCTTTTAACTTAGCACCGAGCGGATCAAGCGCCTTAATATTTTCAGTACAGCCGTCAATTTGAAGACGGTTGCGGTCAATAATTACAATCAAATTATTCAAATTTCTCTGCGGAGCCTGCATAAAAGCTTCCCAAACATTTCCCTCTTGAAGCTCTCCGTCACCCATTAAAGCAAAAACATGCGCGGGATTTTTATCCAATTTCAAAGAAATTGCCATGCCGCAAGCTATTGAAAGCCCCTGCCCCAAAGACCCCGTACAAACTTCAACCCCGGGACAAAATAATGACGGATGGCCTTGAAGTCTTGTGCCTAACTTTCTGAATGTCATTAATTCTTCTTTAGGGAAAAATCCCAATTGTGCCAGAACTGAATAATAAACCGGAGAAACATGCCCTTTTGAAAGAACAAATCTGTCACGAATATTATAATTTTTATCTTCATGACATTTAGGAGCTGTTTTCATACATTTATGAAACAAAACAGTCACAATATCCGCGGCTGACAATGACCCGCCGATATGACCGGATTTTGCATTATAAACCATTTTTATCACATTTTGACGGTTTTCATTAGCGAGCTTTTCCAACTCTTTAATATCATTTTCTGTTAACATATTCAACTCCATTTTTCTTTCAATACTTTTAACACGAATAAAGGCAGTGCCGGAAATATTCGTTTAAATCTTTTTGGTTCTTTTAACGTTCTGTAAAGCCATTCAAGCCCTAATTTCTGATAAATTTCAGGCGCCCTTTCAACCACACCCGACCAGACGTCAAAACTTCCGCCGACACCTATCATCAATGTTTGCGGAAGCCGATTTTTCAACGCATATATAAATTCTTCCTGTTTAGGAGACCCCAGCGCCGCAAGAACTAATTCGGGTTTTGTATCGGCGGTTTCGTGCAAAACTTTTTCCGTATCAGCGAAATACCCGTCCTGTACGTAAACCAAATTCAATTTCGAAAATTCTTTTTTCAAATTTTCAACAGTTTTTTGTATAATTTCAGGCTTGGCACCTATAAGTGCTACGGGATGCCCCTCAAATTCCGCAAGCATTCTTTTGGCAAATTCTATCCCCGGAATTCTTTTCACATTGTGCCCGAGAATTTTCAAACCCAATTGAACCCCTATGCCGTCAGGTATAACCAATTCCGCATTTTTTATAATATTCGCAAAATCGGCATTTTTTTGTGCGTATTCAAGCATTTCAGGATTAATCGTTACGACCTGTCCTCTTTTAGACTTTGCGTATTCTACAGCATCATCAAAATTATATGTATCAATGTCTGCACCGAGCAGATTTACTCTTTCCATACCTAAATTATACCGTATTCTAATAAATAATAAAATACTTAATAAATATTAAAATATTTTTATTGGTTCTTTAACAATCATTCTGCAATCGTGGGTTACATCTTTGCAGATATCATACTGAACTTTATCTCCGCAGTATTTCGCACTTTTTATATATCCCGTTGCACATGCTGCGCTTCTGAAATTCGCATCACTCATCAATAGTTTTACTTCTCTGGTATCTCCTGTATAGCTGTCGTATATCACATTTACACTCAAATGATCCCTGTTATTACCACCGGACGGTGTATCCTCTCTGTATCCCGCAAGTATTTTGCCAGATTTTAACAAGTAAAACGGAAATACATCTTCCCATAATTTCCCCTCACCCGAATCCCCGTTTACATCCATATATACCAGAAAACCTTTTCTGTCATTCTCTTCTTCTGCATCAGATAATTCGCTCAAATCGCCATAATTTAAGCCTATATACATTTTTAAACCGTTTTGAAAAACTATATGAGGGGTTATTCCAGAAAAATCTCCATTTGTTGCTGCTGTTCTGACTGTTTCAGGCGTAACACTGCAATCCCCGGATACGGTACTGTATTTTTGCTTTACCTCCTCACACAAATT
>CALVER010000010.1 GCA_944326625.1 Candidatus Gastranaerophilales bacterium
CTATCTGAACCGCTTTTGTAGTGTTTGTTTCCATGAATTTATCCTCCTGTTTTCCTTTATTAAATATTATTTTGCATATTTTGTCAAGAGTAATTTGAAAATATTTATACTTGACTTGTCGGTGTCGTCAGAGACATAATATTGTATGCAAAAACTTGAGGCAAAAAAGTTATATATCTATTGTAATATTTCACTTTTAATGGCTGCATTTATATCCGGTTTGTCATTTGTTGCGCAAAAAAGCGGGATGGATTACGTCGGACCGTTTACATTTAACACTTTGCGCTGTTTTATCGGAAGTTTTTGTCTTATGCCGTTGTTTTTTATTTTTGATAAAATTGATAAAAGCATCAAATGTTTTTATTCTGATAAAGAGCTTTTGAAAGGCGGATTTTGGGCAGGAATTGTTTTATTTATTGCGTTTTCCGTTAATCAATACTGCATGATATACGCACAGGCGGGAAAAGCAGGTTTTATTACATCATTATACATAATTTTTGTGCCGGTTATCGCGGTTTTGCTCAAGCATAAATTAAAAAATAATGTTAAATTGAGCATTGTGCTGGCGCTTTTCGGGTTGTATCTTTTATGCGCAAAGGGCGCGTTCAGCTTTAACTTTTGGGATATATGGCTTATTGTAAGCGCATTTTTCTTTGCGCTCCACATAATCGTTGTGAGTCATTTTTCCAAAAAAGCTAGTGCATTAAAATTGTCAAGTCTGCAGTTTTTGGTTGCGGGAATATTATCCTTGCCTTTTATGTTTTTACTGGAAAATCCGACATTGCCGGCAATTATAGCAGGTTATAAGCCGATTTTATTTATAGGCGTAATTGTAACGGGAGTCGCTTATACTTTACAAATTTTCGGACATAAGGCAACACAGCCTATCTTAGCGACTTTGATTTTAAGCTCTGAAGCTGTATTCGCCGTTTTGGGCGGTATGGTGCTTCTGGGCGAAACATTGACCGGCAAAGAAATTATCGGCTGTATTATTATGATAATTGCAATTGTAATTTCTCAATTACCGTTTAAAAAAGCCGATTTTATTTAATCTTTTTTAAAGATGACAGAAAGTTGTTATTCACGACATCGCCGTCAACTTTTGTCAGGAATATCTGGCAGTCTTTTTCATCAGCTTCAATCTCCGGAATTTCTTTTAATTCCGACGAGTAATAATTAGCGTCATTGCGGCTGCTCAGAGGGATTCTGTTTGCAAGGCTGTTGAGTGAAAAGTTTCGTAAAAATCCGCCGAATCCTTTATGTGCGCTGCTGAATTTTGTGTAAATTCTCAAGATTGCGTCGCCGTTTTCTATGTTATATCTGCCGACAATATAACTTCCCAATTGCGGAGAAGATGATTTGATTTTTAGAAGTTCAACAACGTTATTTTTCAGGTAAAGTTCGCCCGTGATGTTTTTGAAATTTCCTTCCGGAATACTTACCATATCCGATAAAGTCGCAGGGCTTATCATGGCAATCGGGTTTCTGAATACGGCAGCGAATTTCAAAATATATTCAATCAGGCCGATTTTTTGGATTGTACCGTCTTTTACAATAAATTTTATAGAGCCGTTCATTTTAAGTGAATCATCGGTATTAAGCGCAATCAGACCGCTAGCTTTGCCGGAAATTTCGCGCGGCAGATTTAATAGTGATGTTGACATCAAGTCTGAATTTACGTCTTTTATACCGAGAGTCAGGTTATATTGATGTTTTTTCAAGTCACAGAATACTTTGACGGACGAAATTCCCTCTGCTATGTCAAATCTGTTTGAATGCAGCTGGAGAATGTTATTTTTATCCAGCGTAAGATTTGCTTTCAAATTACCGAATTTGATGTCTTTGTATTTGCCGTCATCAAGTCTTAGAATACATCTTTCAATAATCAAATTGTTAACGTCAAATGCCGCAGCTGTTGTGTCTTTATCCTCGTTGTAATTTTCATAGTCATATTCCGCATTTTCAACAATTTTGGGCTGATTTTTAACAGCGGCTGTATTTTGCTGATTAAATGATTTCATTATCCGCTCAATATCGATTTTGTCTATTCCGAAATCTATGTTCTTGATAACAACAGGAAATGCTATTTTGTTGGCAATTGTTCCTGAAAAATCGTATTTTGAACGTTTATACCAGCCTTCGGATTTTATATTGATAAAGTCTTTATTTGTATAGAATTCGCCGCTTTTGATAAACACTCTCTGGGACGGAATAATTATTTTTTCAGCGTTTAATTTACCCTTTACAACAGGGTATGTGCCGTTATTGAGCATTGAAAGGTCGCCGTAGAATTTTCCGCCTTTGAATAATTTTTGTCCGATTAATACGTTCAAAAATTCACTCGGCAAAGGATTCGGTATTATAAATCCCATATTTTTAACAAACGGAACAGGTTTTGAAAAATCAATGTTGCCGTTCAATGATAAAACGGGTTTAACTTTTACTCCGCGGACAAGTTCGGATGCAATATAATAATTTATGTCTTTTATGTTTAAAATATTATCTTCAATATGCAAATCCGCTTTGACGGCTCTGTCGTAACCGGTGGGTGTGAGAGATGCTCCGTCGACAAGTATATCTTCGCCTTTTGCAAGTTTTGATGCCCAGATTACGTCAATTTTATTATAAACGGACTTTATAATCACGCTTGTACCGGCATTGCCAATGATTTTGAACGGAAACCCGACGAGTTTTGACAGATACTTTTCAGCAAATTCGTTTGTCGCAACTGTTTTGATAATAACTTCAGTGTCGCATGATTTTGTATAATCTTTTATAATGCCTTTTAATTCAATATGATTTTTCCTTGTTGCACCGTAATAACCTTTAAAGTCTTTTAATGTTATATCATTTGAGGTTAAAACGATTTGCCCTTTATCAACAGTAAGCGGCAGATCGGCTACAGGCACGATTTTTAGAGATGCTTTATTCATATCAATTGTGCCGTTCAGGTCATTTTTTGTGAGGTTGATATCAAAATTAAAACTTCCTTTTATGTCTTTAAAATAAGAGATAATCTCGCTGCCGTTATTTATTAAAAGATTTGAGCCGGCAATTGCAATAATATCATCTATGTTGAAATTTTTGGAAGACAGATTTATATTCATTCCTGTTTCGCGCGAAGCCTCAGCATTTATATGAACATCTGAATTGTTGACATTAAAAATACAGTCTTTTACGTAAAGATGTTTTTCTTTGATAAAAACTTTGTTTTTGTCGCCGATTGAAAAAGTCAGGGTTTTGCCGGCTTTTTTGATAGTTGTATCAAAGTTGAAATGTACAAATCGTTCGTATTTTTTTGTGTTATTAACGAAAAGTTTATCTGCATAAAGTTTTATATCAACATCAGGTTCAATATGATAAAGTACGGTTGCTTTTTTAAGCCCGAGTATTGAATCATAAAAATCAATTGACCAATTTGATTTTGTTGTTTGTTTAGGTGTTTCAGTCTGCGGGAAAAGCGCAATAACTTTATTTACGTCCGCAAAAAAGTATTCCACAAATAATTTGTCAAGGATTATGCGATGTTTAAAAATATCGTTAAGCGAAATTTGTGTATCAAGATTTTTGACACCAAGAAGGGTTTCATTGTCTTTTGTAAGTTTAATTTCGTCAGCTTTAAATTTTATTGACAAACCTGTTTTTAGTTTAATATTTCCAATCATCAGGTCAGCTCTGGTAAGATTTTTAACCTGTTTTTCAATAAAATTTATTGTGTGCGGATTTGATATAACAGCCGGAATTACTGCCGTATAAAGGACGGACAATATAGCTGCCGCGCCAAATATTGTACTTAAAATTATTATTGTTAATCTTTTTTTCATCACATCTCCCTCTTAATGAAATTATAGCATAATAAATTTTATGCTATTATATGATTATGAAAAAGTTTTTGTTATTTTTAGGTTTGGTTATAATTTTTCAAGGAGCAGCATTTGCAATCACCGGCAGTGTTGAAGAAAATGTCACGGCAAATGTTCCGGTAAAAGTATTCAAGAACGATAAATATTTCGGGTTAAAAGATGCAAATGACAATATTATCGTAGAACCTGAATATAAAAAAATGATTTTGCTCGGGGATACGTCTTATATTGTTCAAAAGGGCAGTAAATTCGGTTTGATTGACAAATCCGGTAATATTTTAGTGCCGATTAAATATACTCATGTGGAAAGAGTTCTCGGAAAATATTTGAAAATCGGACGCGGAAATAAATATGCGCTTTATGATGAATACGGAAAAGAAATCCTGCCGAGAGAATATTCTTCAATTGATCTTCTTTTCGGCGGAATGATTTTGACACGTAAGGATTTTAAATACGGAATTGTTGATATGAACGGCAAAACAATCCTTGAAAATAAATTCGATGATATTTATATGCCGAAACCAAATGTTATGAGAATAAGCTATGAGGGACAGTGGTATGAAATTGAGCAGGTAAGAGGTGAGACCTTCACTCTGCCTCAGGATGTTCAGGCAATAAAAGAGAATGAAAATTTTAAAATATTTGAACTTATTACAAATCCCGGTACCGCAACCGGTTATTCCGTTGTGACTTTTACGGATTATTTTTTAAAGCTGTTTTCATCAATATCACCGGCACATGAACAGACAATTGATGAATTGATGCTCTCTCAAGGCGCCGAAACCGTTTCAATTCTCTTAAAATTAACATGGCTGCCTAAATATCCTTTTACATACGCAAGAAATTATTTTAATACCGTCAGAACACCGAATAACGGCCCGTTGTCGGATGTTAAATACGAGCTTAAACGTCAATTACAATAGAAGGAGTTTATTATGAACAACATTGAAATTTACACATCACAAACCTGCCCATATTGCATTAAAGCAAAAAAATTGCTTAAAACTTTAGGACTTGAATATAAAGAAACTGATGTAACAGAGTCTTTTGACGAAATGGCAGCAAATTTTGAGGCGCGCTTTAATAAAAAAGTCATGACCATCCCCCAAATCGTCATAAATGATAAATACGTAGGCGGTTTTGACGATTTGAACGCTTTGTATAAATCAGGCAAACTTGACGAATACCTTAACGTATAAAGTTTGTCATAATTTTATCAACCGGCTGAGGAACAATACCTTTTTCTTTGCCGGCTTCAATACATTTTAAAAGCCATGCCATATTTTTGCCGACAACCTGCATTATCTGGAGACCTTCTTTGTCCTGCATAACTTCTTCCGGCGTGTTGCCGTGAACCATGTTCCAGTAGTTTGAAGATACAACCGGCATGTTGTTTATTGTGAAATGTTTTGTTATAGCATCAAGTGAAGCGGTTGTGCCGGCACGTCTTGCAGACACTATAGCTGCACCGGGTTTGAATGCAAAGGCTTTTCCTCCCGCATAAAACAATCTGTCTAAAAGCGATAAAAGTCTTCCGCTCGGATGTGCATAATATACCGGAGTTCCGAAAATAAAACCGTCGGATTTTTTTGCTTTTTCTATAATTTCATTTATCATATCGTCATTAAAAACACATTTACCGCCGTTTTGTCTGCATTTGCCGCAGCCTATGCAGTCACGGATAGGAGTAGAACCCAATTGTATGATCTCTGTTTCAATACCTTCCGAATTGAGGACTTTAGTTATTTCGTTTAAGGCCGTATAAGTGCAGCCGTTTGTTTTGTTACTGCCGTTAATTAATAAGACTTTCATATAAACCCTCCTTAAATTTGTTTCATGACTTTGCAAGGATTGCCAACCGCAATGGAATTTGTCGGAATATCTTTTGTTACAACGCTTCCGGCGCCTATTACGCAATTGTCGCCTATTGTGACGCCTGGCATGACACACACATTTCCTCCAAACCAAACATTATTTCCGACTTTTATCGGTTTGGCAAATTCAAGACCTTTATTGCGTGTTGCGGCATCCAAAGGGTGTGCCGCCGTATAAAATCCGCAGTTCGGGCCGATAAATACATTGTCGCCGAAAGTTACTTTAGCACAGTCCAGAATTACAAGATTGTGGTTTGAATAAAAATTTTCGCCGATTTCCGTATTATATCCGTAATCACAAAAGAAAACAGGGTTTATGTTAAATCTTTCTTTTGTTTTGCCCAAAATTTTGCGGATTATCGCTGACATTTTTTCAGGCTCCGTGAACGGCGTATTGTTAAATTCATAACACAATTGTTTGCATTTTAATCTGTCATTCACCAGCACGGAATCTTCGGCGTTATACAATTCGCCTTCAATCATTTTGCCGCGTTCTTGCATTATTTTTCATCCTTTTGTGAAAAGAAATTTTTAATTTTGCGGACTGCCTTCTGGAAAATATTTTCATTTGCAATCCTTTCAGCTTCAGCTTGAGCAGCTAAAAGTTCTTCCAGAGTTGCGTTCGGATTTTCGGGATCCGTCGGCGGCAATGTTTCTACAAAATGTTCGGCACTTTCAATTTCTGCCGTTGTAGCAAGCCACTTGAATGATTTTATCAAAGAAAGCGGTTTTGCGGTATCGCCCCTCAAAACTACCTGGAAGTTTGTTGTGCTCAGTTTGCCGAAATCATTTACAAAATTCGGGATTTGAGCCATTTCTTCTGCAGTTATGGCTTCAGTGAATATTGAAAACATCTTAGCTGCCGCAACATTCAAGCCCGGTGTAGCTTTTACAAGGTTAATCGGGTTAACTGCAGCGATAGGTCCTAACATATCCGCAATTTTTGAACCTAATCTTGCTCTGAGTTTCATATCCGCTTCATTGGTTAGCAAATTCATATCGCCTGTTATATTCATACACATAACAGGACCGACAGATGTTATCGGATCGAGTTTTGCAACCCCGTCTTTCATTATTATATGTCCGTCAAGTATATCAAAGTGAGATGTCTGGATTGATGTTAGTGAATTTATAACCCCGCCCAGAGCTGTCTGGAAAAATTCGGAATTACGAATGTTCTCAGCCAAAATCAGGTTTTCCAGTTTGCCGAAAGGTCCTAATTGTCCGTTTAATATTTCAAAGTTAACCGTGCCGTTTATGCCTTTCATTTGTTCTTGTTGAGTTTTTGCGGCACCGTCTATGGTTAAATCGGTATCAAATGCCATTGTGCCTGACAGAGTGTCTTTCATATTCATTAATTCATAGAAAGTTCTTTCGACATTAAAGTTTGTACCTCTGACCTGTGCTCTTAAAAGCATTGAAAGTAAGTTGGCTGAAATATTTCCCGTAACTCTGCCTCCCAGAGTTGCGGTATTTAAATTATTCAAATAGAATACATTATCAGAAAGTGAAATTCTGCCGGCTGTATTATTCAGAACAATCGGAGGAGAAGATATTCTTCTCATATCAATTGAACCGTTTAAAAGTTCAACCGGAATATCAGCAGGCTCTGCATTCGGCTTTGCCTTCGGCGCGTATTTCATTGCCGCATCTGATACTTTCATTAATTTAGGAACATCAATATTTTCTGATGAAACATCAAGGTTATTGACAACAAAAACCTGTGCCGGTTCAAGGCTTGCATTACCCGCAATTCTTATGTCCGAACCGTTTAACAATAAGTCCTCAAGTGTTATATACAATGTTTTTGCAACAAATTTAAGGCTTAAGGTTTTCATTGTTGTGTATAATTCGGGAATTGATAAATCCCAAATACCAAAGTCTCCTCGGTATTTAGGAGATAAAGCCTGTCCGAAAATCAACAGGTCGCCGCCTGCCGTAAGTGTTGAATTTTTGAATGCACAAATTTGCATTTTTAAATCTTCCGGCATTTTTACGGTTATCTGGTTAATAAACGGTGCCGGTGTGTCAAGTTTTGTTATTGTACCTGAAACAGTGGCTACACCTTTTGTTCCTTGCATATTCGCCGCAAGATCTTCGCTGAACGGTGTCGGAACAGCTTTTGTATATAAGCCTGTGTCACGAATATTAAGTCTGTTGCCTTTATAAGTAACTTTTGCCTGTAAAATACTCTGCAAGCCTTTTACGCTTTCAATATCAACAGGCGTAATATAATTCAGACTGTCAGCTTTAATTTGTAAAGCTATATCCTGTCTTTTGTCGTCGCCCGTCAGAGAAAACTGCATCGGCAAAATACCTTTTGCATTGATAAACGGTGCTGCAGCTTCTCCGAGAATTTGTTTCAAATCTTCCGCATAAAGATTACCGTTTGATTTTATATTGAAATAGGGTTTCCTCATATAATCAACTATTGTTCCTGCAAGATTGATTAAAGAGGATTTGTTTATTTTGATATAAATGGGGTTTATTGTAATAATTTCTTCTCCGATGTTTATATTTATTCCAGGTATTGAAATTCTGGAGCTTGTCTCCGGAAGATAAACATTTAATCCTTCATTGCGTAAATTTCCTGTAATTACTTTGAAATTGCTGTCTAATCGGACATCCGTTTTTGCGTCAGTAATCCTTAAAGAATTGTCTTTTGTTGACATATCAAGGTCGTTGATTATAACATTTATATTTGAAACAGCCTCTTTTAATTCGCCTGTTAATTTTGCATCCAAAAACAGACTGCCGGATTTAATGTTATATGAATTTTTTAAATCAACCGGCGCAAATGCCGCAAAAAGTCCCGGCAAAGGCAGTTTTTCCGCAAATATTGAAATATCAGCGACGGAATCTTCGTTAATCTTTCCTTCTGCCCTAAGAATTGAATCATTTACAAATAAGTGTGTGTCCTGAACTTCAAGTGTTGAATCTTTAAAAAGTATGTTTGCATTGATATTTTTGAATAACAAACCTATTTTGCTGTTTGAAATATTACCGTTTCGGACAATTATACCACCGCTTGATTTTAATTTTTTAAAATTGGTTTTTACTCTGGCATTTGCGGAAATATAACCTGCACCTTTCATCATTGCAAGGTCATTTTTTATGTTCAAAGTGTCCATAAAGGCCTTTGTAAGTATTATTAAATCATTGAAGTATATCGGTTTTGAATTTATTAACAGGTCAATTTTCGGATGTTTTGAATAATTAACATTGCCGGAAATTCTTATGTTCTGGTCTTTTGCAACATAAAGATTTGTGTCAATATTTGCAGAGTGGCCATTTAATTTTGCCCGCATATAGCTTTTGGGCAATTGGTAACCTGAAAGGTTCATCGTTAAATCTTCAACATCAACAAATCCGTGCAGGATTACATGGCCTTTTCTGTTTAATCTTGCTTTTAATTTTGTATCTACATTTGTTTTCAAGTTGTAATCTCTGTACATCAAAACAGGGTTTACAAAGTCCATATCAGCTCTGTAATCAGGATCGTCTTCTTCGTCAATTTCCGCTGCAGGCGGGATAAATGAATCTATATCGACATTGGCTTTGATATTGACATTTTCATCACTTGAAAATTCGGTTGAAGTTTTAACTTTAAAGGTCTTCATATTGTTAAATGCCGCCTTTAAGTCATCACCTTTTAAATCAAGGTAGTGGCCGCTTGCAAGGTCATTTATTTTTAGAGAGTAATTGTAAACATTAATATTCGGAACTTTTATTTTAATCCATGCCGGATTGAATGTGATTTTAGAAGTTTCCGCAGGTGCCTGGGTTTCTTTTTGTCTTTTTTGTTCATTTATTATGTTTTGCACGACGCTCATAATTTTATACTGTGAGCCGTCTTTAGCTATGTCAATATTAATTTGCGGGTTTGTGATTGAAATTTCGGATACGCGGACTGTTAATAAGAGAAGATTCGGTAAAGAAATTTTTGTTTTCACGTTATCAACATTTAATAATTCCGAGTCATCCGGTAATTTTATATTTAAACCGTCAATTTTTATACCCGCTTCCAAAATCGGTGTTGTATAAAGTCTTATATCTTTAAAATCAAGCTTGAGTTGTGACTGCTCAAGTGCCAGTTTTTGAATATCTTTTTTATAAGCATTCAAGTCTAATTTTTTGGGCAGTATAAATAAAAATGCCAGGTATGCCAATATGATGATTGTTAATATTATAATTCCGATGATTTTTAAAAATGTTTTCACTGTAATACTCCTTTAGCACTATTATTAAATAAGGCTTTTGTAAAATAAAGGTTATTTGAATTTTTGTTTACAAAATATTTTTAATAATTCATGATATAATAAATTAAAAGAGGTGATTATGTCAAAAATATCAATAATTATCCCTGTATATAACGTGGAAAAATATTTGAGAGAATGTTTGAACAGTGTTGTTCATCAGACCTTAAAAGATATAGAAATTATTTGTATAAATGACGGTTCAACGGATGAATCCGGAAAAATCCTGCAGGAATTCGCTGATAAAGATAAACGTATAAAAATAATTGAACAGGAAAATAAAGGCCAGTCTGCTGCCAGAAATATCGGTATAAGACAGGCTTCCGGTGAATTTATAGGTTTTGTGGACAGCGATGATTGGATTGATTTGGATTTTTATGAAAAATTGTATAATGCTGCTGTTGATTACAATGCCGATATAGCATGCGCCGGCATAAGACGCTGTTTTTCAGGCAGAAAGTCAAAAGATTGGCTTAAATATAATAAATTTATTTTGACCGGCGATATGAAAAAGAAATTTGAACTTTGCAGAGTGCCTAAATATCATTATATTTGGAATAAAATTTATAATCGTAAAAAATTTCTTTCAGCCAATATATTTTTTGAAGAAGGAATATTCTTTGAAGATTTGGAATTTACCCATAAAGTTCTTTTTTATATGCCAAAGCTTGTTACTGTGCCTGATGTAAAATATTATTATCGGGATAATGCTGAATCAACTGTTAATTTTACTTCTGAGAGACACTATGCTGACCTTTTTTATGCAATTAAGAAATGCCAGAAGTTTATAAAAACACACTATGTCAGAGTCGGGTTCAAATATTACAACTGGCTGGACAAAAAAGTTTATAAAATTTTCGGTATACCCGTTTTGATTGTCAAGAAAAATGAATTTCAGACAAAAGCTTTTTTATTCGGATTAATTCCGGTATTTTCTGTAACCCATTTTACCAGATAAAAAAAGAGCCTTATAGAAAAGGCTCGTTGGAATTAAGAATAGCTGGAAGTATGAAAAAGATTTAATTATATTTAACCCCTTCGGTTCATATTTAACAATTACCCATTTGTACGATAATTCGGAATGAATTTAGACGACCGGGTGTGTACATTCAGGTAATGGTTCAAGTTTGAAGTCTTTTTATAATTATTTTATGAATAAATATTTTGACATTTTTAAACAGAAGAAGTTTTTGTCGGTAATTTTAACACTTTTTATTTTGAGTATATTGTATATTACCTTTAAAATGCTGACTAACATATATATTACAATACAGTTTGATGAACTGGCACCGTTTGAGACTAATATGCCGGTTTATTATAAAGGTTTTAGGGTGGGCCGTACAAGAAGTATTAAGCCTGATAAGGATTTTAAGCATACGCTTGTGAAAGTAGTGCTTGATTATAAAGATTTGAAACTTCCTAAAAACACTACGGCTCTTGTCAAAAAAATTGATAAAGGCGAAAGAGAAGGACGATTTGATTATATTGAACTCGAATATCCGGATTCTCCTTCTATATATTTTTTGAAAACGGGTTCATATATAAAAGGTAAAACATCGCTTGATTGGAATGCTTTGATTGCGCAGCAGGCGGATAAAGGAACGCTTGATGATATAAGCGGAGGTATTGATGAGCTTTTGGACAGCCTTAAAGACACAAGCGATTCCTTGAATACAATTTTTGTAACGCTTAATGATATTCTTGCCGAAAACAGACCGAATATTTTGAATGCTTCAAATAATCTGTCAAAAACCACTAATAATCTTCAGGAAGTTTCTCTGAGAATGAATAATTCACTTTCTCAGGAAAGGTTGGATAATACTACAACAGGTTTTGAAGGTTCTTCAACAAATGTTGATGATGCAACCAAAAATCTTAAAGAAGTGAGTGAAAATTTAAATCAAATGATGCCGTATATTAATGCAACAATTGTTGATGTTAATACTACCATGTGTAACGTAACAAAAATTTCTCAGGGGATTTTGGAAACCCTGCAAAAACGTATGGGGCTTATGCGGCTTTTAATGGGACAGCCGGTTAAAAAGAAAAAATGCTGCCCTTAGTATTTTCATGATATACTCAGGCTATGGAAATTTTGTTAAACCCTGTTGTAATATCAGTAGTTTTATTGTGCATATTATGTCTTTGCAAGATTAACGTGCTTCTTGCAATAATGATTTCGGCAATAGCCGCCGGTATTGCGGGACATATTCCTTTAAAGGATATTATGCATATTTTTATAAGCGGTATGGGCGGGAATTCCGAAACAGCATTGAGTTATATCTTGCTCGGAGCCTTTGCGGCTTCAATGACTCATACAGGACTTGCTCCGCTTTTGGCTAAAAAAATCGGTAGTTTGATAAAATCAAATAAATATTTGTTAATTGCTATTTTAACAGGTATCGCAATTCTTTCGCAAAACCTTATTCCTGTTCATATTGCTTTTATTCCGATTTTAATTCCGCCGCTTTTGCATATTATGAATAAATTGAAAATTGACCGACGTGCTGTGGCTTGTGCTCTGGCTTATGGTCTCAAAACTCCTTATATAGTCGTACCTGCAGGATTTGGGCTTATATTTCAGGGATTATTGGCTGATAATATGACACAAAACGGAATTAATATTGCAAAGTCAGAGATTTGGCATTATACGTGGTTTTTGGGAATTGCAATGACTGTCGGGCTTTTTATTGCAGTGTTTTTATCTTACAGAAAACCGCGTGAGTATGAAGATATTAAAATTTCAGGATATGATGATACTAAGGAATTGAAATTTAATAAAAATCATTACATAACCATGTTTGCGGCTGTTATGACACTTGTTGTACAATTGTGGACTAATTCGCTGCCATTGGGTGCACTTGTAGGACTTGGAATTATTTTTGGAACCCGGGCAATTGACCATGACAAAATGGATAAGCTTATTAATGAAGGCATTGGCATGATGGGTTATGTTGCATTTGTTATGCTCGTTGCCGCGGGGTTTGCTTTTGTATTAAAAGAAACCGGCGGTGTGGAGTCCCTTATAACGGCAATTACGCCGCTTATGGCCGGAAGTAAATTGTTCGCCGCAGCATTAATGCTTTTTGTCGGGCTGTTTGTTACAATGGGGATTGGCACTTCTTTCGGTACAATCCCGATTTTGGCTGTTTTATATGTCCCGATATGTATAAGTTTAGGTTTTAGTCTGCCCGCCTCTGTTATTGTGATTGCGGCAGCCGCTGCACTCGGCGATGCAGGCTCTCCGGCATCGGATACAACATTGGGCCCTACAGCCGGTCTTGATGCGGACGGACAGCATAATCATATTTGGGATACCTGCGTCCCTACATTCTTGCATTATAATATCCCTTTGATATTATTTGCATTACTTTCTGTTATAATATTTTAATGTTTTATAGTAATAAATTATAGGTTATGTTATCATATTTTTAAAAGGAGTATATTATGTTTGAAAAATTAGAAAAATATCAGATTACTTTGTTGGCTTTAATATTAGCTTTCGGTATTTTTTCAGCTACAAAATATGCAGCTAATTCGCTTTCACGCGAAGGAATTTCCGTTACGGGTTCTGCTTATGAAATAGTAAAATCGGATTCCGGAAAACTTTCATTCGATATTAATATTCAGGCTAAAACTAAATCTGAAGCATATAATTTAATGAAATCACAACTCCCTGTTGTTAAAAACTATCTTTCCGAAAAAGGTATTAAGCCGGAAAATATTGAAGTTAAAACGTATAACGGTTATTACACTTATAAGTATAATAATGTTACAAGAAGTTACACAAATGAAGTTGATTTTTACAAACTCAGCCAGCCTGTTGAAGTCACTTCAAATGACGTGAATAAAATAAAAGAACTGTCACTTGATATCCAGAGCCTTTTGGATAAAGGTATAGATATTAATGTAAATGTAGCCTCATATTTTTATTCAAAACTTCCGGAATTAAAAGTGAAACTTTTAGGTGAAGCAACAACTGATGCAAAAGACAGAGCTGCTGCTATGTTAAAAGCTACTCATAATAAGGTCGGCAAAATTCAATCCGTGAAAATGGGTGTTTTTCAGATTACCGATGTTGATTCAACTAATGTTTCCGATATGGGCATAAATGATACTTCTACAATTGATAAAAAAGTAACTGCAGTTGCAAATGTTGTGTTTAAGATTAAGTAATAAAGGATTGGTATGAAAAAGATTATTTTATTATCATCATTAATTTTATTTTCTGCTTTGGCAGTGAATGCATATTCCGGTGTTGATATTAATCCGGGTGCTATGCAGCCATTGCAATTTATTCAGCAGCAAACTTTCCAGAAAAATGAGTTTGATGATTACAGAAGATTTAAGGATGCGTTTGATAATCCCATAGAAAAACGTAATGAAAGCCCTGAAGAAATTCAAGCTGAATTTGAAGAAATTCAAAATCTTAAGCAGCCGCCTAAAATACAATTGGGTCAGCCTAAAAAAGAGGCTGATATGGAATTAATTCAGGATAACGGACATATTCATATAAAACATTTGGAAGATTAGTTGCTTTCACCTGCTCGGTAGCCGCACAATACATAAATTGGCGGTAAAATCGGTGCTACCGGAAATTTTTTCAATGCCGGAATATCTGTCATTGCAAGTGCCCCGATTGCATCGTCAATGTTTGCAAGTGAGTCTTTCAGGGTTAATTTTCTGTCCGGAACTTTATCTTTCGGATCACAGATGAGGTTTGATAATTTCGCCGCACCCAACATTCCGGCTAAAAGACCTGTAAATATTGCTCCTATTTTACCGTAAGTGTTTTTTAAAGGCTTAACTTTGTCTGTTATTTTTGTCAAACCAAATACAACTGCAGGCGGAACCGCCGCGTTCATAAACTGAAATATGCCTTCGTTAATTTTTTGTCTGCGGTCGAATTTGTCGGCACCTAGCATTCCGCCCGCTACGCCGCCTATTATACTGCCTGAGCTTACGCCTATTATTTCTTTCAAGCCGTATTCCAGTTGCAAAATGCCTTTTTTCTGTTTTTTAGAAAAATTTAAAAGAGGAATCGCCGTACCTATTATTGCACCTGTAAGAGCACGGATTGATTCTTTTTTCTCGTTTTCTCTCATTTTGTGATAACGGTATGAAACATATCCGTTACTGCGCATTTTGCTGCTGGAAAATGAGTTAAGTGTTGTATATTTTGATGTGTAATTTATTCCTTGAACCATTATTTACATTACAAGTGTAGCATAAACATTTAAAAAAATATTGTTCTAATGTTTAATAGATTAAGATGTCGTAACAGGTGATTAAATTTGTATGGTGTATTTATATAATTAATAAAAAGGAGATATATTATGGCATTATTTTTGAGATGGTTATGTTATGCATTGGCTTTGATATTCACATCGTGGGTGGTTCCGGGAATTGAGGTATCAAGTTTTTTGAATGCAATGTTTGTAGTTGTAATTATTGCTTTAATCAATACATTTATAAAGCCGTTGCTGCAAATAATTACATTGCCGATAAATATTTTGACGCTTGGGTTGTTCAGCTTGGTAATTAATGCATTGCTGTTAATGCTTGCGGGATATATAACCCCGGGGTTTGAAGTCGAAGGATTTTTAAGCGCCTTATTCGGATCAATAATTTTGTCATTATTAGCACTGGGAATAAGCAGAATATAGTTTTGAATTTTTCAGATCCTATCCGATCTCCGGAACTTTGTAATCTGATTTGGGCATGTCATTTACATCACGGGTCATTGGCTTTTTAGAAACCGGTTTGACCTGAGGTTTTGGCTGCTCAGGCATGACTTTTTCATTCTTAACAGGTGTAATAACGACAGGGGTAGCCTGTTCTTCTCTGTTGGCATTATTCAGCCTGAGTGTAAGAGTACAAAGCACAATAAGAAGAACTATGATTATAATTATGCCAATTATTTTAATAATAGTTTTTATATCCATTTTGTAAAGCTCCGGTTTGAAAAATACTGTCGGAGAAGGGACTTGAACCCTCACGATTAGCTCATACGCACCTGAAACGTACGTGTCTACCATTCCACCACTCCGACAGAATATATTTATATTATAATACAAAATTTTGGCATGTGTATAATTATTTTCTTATGTATTTTATTATTCTTTTTTACTTTTTAATCAATTTGTATTGTAATATTTAAAAACCTTATTAATACTGGGCTATACGTTCAATTTACAAAAAATAATATTTTTTAATATTAAATATAATTATTTTTTATTTGTGCTACCATGAGCTTAATCAAGCATTAAGGGCTTTTTACAAAATAAATAAAATGTTATATTAAAGAGGGTTGTTAGATAAAATGAAAATTATAATTCAAGCCGGCGGAAAGGGTACAAGATTGGAAGGTTTAACAAGAAATAAACCTAAATGTTTGGTGCCTGTGAATAATCTGCCTATAATATTCTATGCCTTTCAAAAATTTAAAGATGCTGAATTTACAATTATTGCAGATTATAAAACTGATGTGTTGGAAAAGTATCTGAAAGCTTTTGCGCCTCAATATAATTACAAAATAATTAAAGCGCAGAAAAAAGGTACAATCTCCGGGATTAAAGAGGCGATAGCATCATTTGGTCAGGATGAACAGTTTATGATCATGTGGTGTGATTTAATTTTGTCCGATGATTTTGAAATTCCGTCATTGAAAGGTAATTATATAGGTATTTCAAAGGATTTTGAATGCCGTTGGTCTTATGTCGACGGGAAGTTTATAAAAGAACCTTCCAAAGAAAATGGTGTAGCGGGTTTATTTATATTCGAAAATAAAAAAATGCTGTCAAATATAGAGGAAGAAGGTGCGCTTGTAGGATGGCTTGAAAATCAAAATATCAAGTTTGAAAGGCTTGATTTATACGGGTCAAAAGAAATAGGAACTTTACTTTCTTATTCGGATAATAATGATTCTGCACCAAGATGCCGTCCGTTTAATTCAATGGAATTTGACGGAGATATTATAATAAAACGCGGAATTAATGAACAAGGCCAAAAAATTGCGGTCGATGAAATTGCCTGGTATAAGCATGTTAAGGCTCTTGGGTTTGAAAATATCCCGGAAATTTATGAATACGAACCATTAAAGATGAAACGTGTTCAAGGAAAAAATATTTACGAATATGATTGCCTTACAAAATCTCAAAAACGTGAAATATTAAGAAAATTGATTGAGGCGTTGAAGGAATTACATAATCTTGAACCTAAACAACCGGTGAATATTCAGGATGTTGAGGATAATTTTTTGAATAAAACTTTTGACAGAATTTCAAAGATCGAAAATCTTGTTCCGTTTGCGAAGAATGAATTCATTAAAATCAACGGACAATATTATAAAAATGTATTTTTTAATAAAGATGAACTAAGAGATGCTGTTAAAAATGTTTATCCGAAAGAATTTTGTCTTATCCATGGGGATTGTACATTTTCAAACTTGATGTTTGATACATTTAATATGAAGGCAATATTGATTGATCCGAGGGGATATTTCGGCAAAACAAAATTTTACGGTGATGAGGATTATGACTGGGCAAAGCTTTATTATTCCATAAAAGGTGAATACGACCAGTTTAACAGAAAGAAATTTACACTTGATATAAGAGAAAAGGATGTTGAATTTGCGATAAAACCTAACAATTGGGCAGATATGGAGGAATTTTTCTTTGATTGTCTGCCGCATGTGAGCAAGTATAAAATAAAACTTTTGCATGCGATTATTTGGTTATCTTTAACAACTTATGCGTGGGAAGATTACGATTCTATCTGCGGCGCGTTTTATAACGGAATTGTAAAGTTGGGAGAGGTTTTGTAAATGCTGGAACTTTCATCACTTGCAAAAACATGGATATTGGACGTTGATGGTACAATCGTAAAGCATAACGGTCATAAAATTGACGGTTTTGATACATTATTGCCGGGAGTAAAAGAGTTTTTTGAGAATCTTTCACCTCAAGATAAAGTGGTGTTACTTACCGCAAGAGAAGGCGTTTATCTGGAAGATTTGAAAAATTTTCTGAAAAAGAATAACCTTCGATATGACTATCTTTTGTGTGATATGCCGGTTGGTGAAAGAATTTTGGTTAATGACGCAAAACCGAGCGGATTGAAAACTGCTTTTGCAATAAATTTGAACCGCGACGCAGGATTGGAACTGGACTATAAAATTTGTACG
>CALVER010000011.1 GCA_944326625.1 Candidatus Gastranaerophilales bacterium
CAATGTAAAGCTAATCATGAAGAAATTGGCTATTTTTACCCTTTCGGCTCACAAATATATCAATGTAAAGCTAATCACGAAGAAATTGGCTATTTTTACCCTTTTGGCTCACAAATATATCAATGTAAAGCTAATCATGAAGAAATTGGCTATTTCGAGCCTTTCGGTTCCAGTATATACCAATATAACACTAACCATGAAGAAATTGGCTATTTCCGATTGTTTTAACGGTTCTGCTACACCTCCTGACCGTCTATTATAATTTTGTCACGCCCGAGAGCCTTTTTAATATTTCCTATCAAGGTTGTATCAGACAGGTTCACTTTTTCCACACGGCCTTCGCCTATATATTCCGTTTCTGCAAAAAGATTTTTAAATTCCTTGTTTCTTATCCCTGAATTCGCCACCCAAAAACCCGCTCTATTCTTTCGGCTCTCTCTTGCAAAGTTATAGCCGTATTTAAGAGTTAACACAAAGAATATGTCATGAATATTGGTTATTGACGGTTCATATCCGGTTATAATAACATCTTCATAAATAGTTTTGCCAAGCTTGAAGATAACATACTGTTTTTTCATCATTGCATCAACTATTTTGTTAGAAAAATCATTCATTGCCCATGCCTCGGCACATTCGTTTTTTACATGAGCTCTAACTTTAATTTTCACAGGCCCAAAATCTTTTATGTAGTTCCACATCTCTTTGCCAAGAGGTGTTGGATGTTCAGCAGTTTGCACTTCATAATTAAAATCGCATTTAGTTACGATATCAATGGGGATTTCTTCACCGTATTTTGGGTTGCCGAAATAAGAGTATTTTTCCTCTTGCAGCGCATTCAAGCCGTTTGAAAATCCGGTTAAAAAAGCCGGAACATTTATGTTTCCGGCTTTTGCGGCATCAATCATCTGCGCTATACTATTATATCCCGTCTGCTCCAATGTCGCGTTAAACGCCGGCGCATAAGTATTAAATAATGCGTCCAGCAGCGATTTATATGTTACGGGCTCATGATTTATAATTTTACTTATCGCGCCAACCGCATAACGCTGTATTAATTCCGTTTTTCCCTGCAAGCTTAAATTCTTGCTGAATTTGAATATATCTATGTTCAGATTTTTTATGTGGGCTTCGGCAAACGCGCCTTCAAGATTGTTTTTAATCATTGAAACCCGTCCGTAATCCGGTTTTTCTTCTTGAGGGATTTCTACGGGTAAATATATTGCTGCTTCGTGTTTCATTTTTGTCATCCTTTCTTTATTTGTAATTAATATCCATATCAAGTGTTTTGCCCTGTTCGGGAATATATTCTTTTATATCCTCAAATTCAAACACTATTGTAATCTCTTTTCTGAACATCTGGTTAGTTTCCGCAAAAGAGCTCAAATCCCGTACAGGCCCCGCCAGAAGTTCGTTGATCGTAATCCCTTCACCCGCCAAAATCGAGTGTGTAAGATCAGTATCTATAAACAATTGTTCCGTGTAATCTATTATCTCATCGGATTCCTTTTCAGCCTCCAAAGCGTTCTCACGGAGCGAATAAACCGAAAACAAAACACCTATCCTGTATTGCGCCCTTATATAAGTTTTTCCGTCCGACGTAAAACTTTCAAACCTTTTGTTAATCCGTTCCCTGTCACACGTTTTCAAAACCATATACGGATATGACGGCACGTCCGAACGCAAGCGTTCCCTGAAAATTTTACCCTCAAGCCCGGGGAATTTTTCTGTCATTTTTTCGTTAAAAAAGCTGAAAAGCTTTGTCTTAAATTCATACGTTTTCATCTGTTTTCACCAAATATCCTTTGTAATAACTTAACCCGCGCATCTGCCAGAATTCCGTTTCCCGAACTTCAAACATATACGCTCCTATCTCAATTCTGTCAGCGGGCGACAATTTTTCTTCGCTGTAAAACACACCGGTAATCCCGTACTTATTGCCGGCTTCCGTCCCGATAAGACTCTCCGCAGGCTCGTAATACCCGGAAATCTCTTTTACAAAATTCCACTGTGAAAGACTTCCGCCGCTTAACTCGTCGATTTTGACCGTTCGTTTGTATAATTTGTATTTTTTATTTGAAAAATAATTAACTATAGACATATGTACTATTCCTTTTTTTGTAATTTTGTGTTATAATTTTTACGAAATGCGGGAAATATTATTAATATTAATTTTAATAACAGGCTGGATGTTTGCCGTGGAGCCGGTCATGCTTACCACAAAAACTTATCGGACAGAGTTCAAAGAACTTGCCGGGAAAAAAGCCGTGCTCGCCGGTGATTTTCATTTCAAAAGCAAACACCGCGTGCGGCAGGTTGTCGACAAAATCAACGCGCAAAACGCTGATTTGGTATTCTACATAGGCGATTACACCGAAAAAGTTCTTGCGGATTACGTAATCGAACAACTTTTGAGCGTGAATGCGCCCGCCTGTTTTGTCCTCGGAAACCACGACATGCCGGAAGATTACAAAAGCCTCCCGAACCTTTTAAACAACCGCCATATTGAAAAATACGGAATAACAATTGCGGGCGTGGATTATTATAATCCTGATATTGAAAAAGCCCTATCAAACGCAAAAGATCCGGTAATACTTTTGAGCCACGACCCTGATATTCTGCCTAAAGTTCCCGAAAGGGTCAGACTGATACTTTCGGGGCACACCCACGGCGGTCAGGTAACCCTATTCGGCAGACCTTTTATAACGCCGTCCAAATACAGGTTCGGCAAAGGGATTATTAATAACCGGCTGGTAATAACGGGAGGAACCGGAACAAGCATTATTCCGGCAAGACTTTTTAATCCGCCCGAAATTACCGTTATTGAGTTTAAATAATAAACTACCTGCCGATATCCTTAAGCCTTTGAGAACGGTTTACGGCAAAATCCGCATAAAGCATTCTTAAAAGAGCCGGCCTGTCGAGCACGGGGTATTTTAATCCGTATCGGATACCTATGTTGTTATTATAAAGGTCAATTTCTCTGTCATCCCTGCCCGACAAGCCGAAAACCTCGTTTAAGCCTCCCAAAATCCGCGTAATCTTTTCACCGCGCATCTGCGTAAATACTGCCGCGGCATACTGGTGCCGTATGTCGTTTGAATAAAGCTTCGGAGAATTCGTAACACTTTTGAGGTAATCTCCGACTTCATACTCGAGAAGTTTTGCAAATTCATTGTCAGATATAAGTTCTTTTAAACCGTACAATTAATAAGTCTCCTCAAAATATGAATTTTCAATATCAAATCCACGCCTCAAAAGCCCTGACAAAAGCAGTTTAGCTTCCGAACAGAGTTCAAAATCCGCATTATCGGAAAAGGTTATGCTGGCTGAGCCGAGTGAAACTGATTTGACATTTGAACTTTTTTCAAAATTATTCGAAAACATTTCAAACACCTGCTCGCACACTGCAGCTTTAACCCGATAAAGCACTTCGTATTTTTTGCCGCGGATAATTCTCGGAAAAGACATAGCCTGTTCAGGGTTTGCCTTGCGTCCGATAAAGGGTTGTATATCTATTTGTCTTGCCGCCGTGATAAGCGACTTTTCTTTTTCGGAATTGTCAAGCTCTTTCCAGAAATCGGCATTGAGTTTTTCGGAAAAATACTCATCCGCTTCCTGAATAGTCACATAAGAATTTTTATAAATTTCAAGCATTTTTCACCTCAAAAAAAAGGGCAGGGGTAATCCCTGCCGCATCCCAAAAGGGGGTTATGGAGTTATATATATAGGATTATTCTTCAGCCGGAGCCAAAATAGCGAACGGGTAGCCGGAAGAACCTTTTCTGGTAACCGGGTTAGCGATTTGAACGCCGAGACGCATTACGACACGCAAAGCAACCATATCCTGCTGTGCAAGGTTATAGGCAATTGTGCCGTCCGTATTCTGAATAACAGCTTCCGTTAAAAGTTTATACGTTACGTCCTGTCTGATTGAGTAAACAGCTTTTGAAAAATCGCCGCAGACCATCAGGGCTTTATCCGTATCAAAAACGCCGTTATTATCGTAGACAATCGGTCTGCCGACAAGGCTTGAGGCAGTGTTTGTGATTAGAGAAGAATTATACAAAAGGTTGTTGTTTTTATCTCTCAAATCTCTCAGATAAGCCTCAAAAGCAGCGTCCGCGTAAAACCCGTTAACAACAAAGCCGGATTTTTCAACGAGAGACATCATACCGTCAACGCCGATAATATCAGCCGCCACATCCGTATTAGTTCCAAGGGTTATAATCTGGGACTTGGCGCTAGCGCCGTCATAGATTGACGTAGGCCAGCTTGTGGGTTTATTTGTACCGAAAATAATTGCCTTATCAATAGCAATCCCCATAGATTCAACGATCTGGGGTTTAATTTCTTCCCAGATATCAAAAGATGAATCGTCGAGAACAGCCTCGGGAATAGGAACAATTACGGCAAGTTCTTCCGCGGTGAGGGTTAACTTATCCCATTCGGCTTTGGTTGTTTTTTTCTGAGCTGTGTCGCCTGAGAGAAAATAAGCGTCAGGCAGGGCGTTTTGAACCGGCAAAGTTTTCTGTTTTGACGGCATATTGGGCAGCCTTCTCATCAGGGGTAAGAGTTTTGAAGCCTGCGGAGTTTCTTTAATAATGTCTTTGGAAATCTCCAAAGGGATTAGGGCATCCGCCCCGGTTCTGTCAATAATGTTTGCATCTGTTGTCATATTTTTTTCCTTTCTTTTTTATCTTTTTGATCCCCGCAATAAATGCGGGATGACACAATAATTCTCTGTCATTACGAGGAGTGTGCGCAGCACACGACGTTGTAATCTCATTCAATTCCAACGACTTTGCGTTTGCCTCAGTTTTACTATTACAACATGTTTCTGCTTCACTACCTTGCGATTGCCACGGCCTCGCTTCGCTCGGCCTCGCAATGACAGAGAAAATATTACCAATATTGTGAGCATGGCTACGTGCGTAGCACCTCGCAATGACATGAATAGGCACACGAATATTGTCAAACATGTTATCGTGCCTTTGGCACCTCGCAATGACAGGACAGCTCTATGTGTTGTCGTGGTTCAACCACCCCTCTCCCCCTGGGGGAGAGGGTAGGGAGAGGGGCTTTCACATCGTCCCGACTGCAAGATCCTGAAACAAGTTCAGGATGACATGACAATTCCGTCATCCCGCATTTATTGCGGGATCTTACCGTTTGAGATACGCAATGCTGGCAAGATCCTGAAACAAGTTCAGGATGACAGAGTAAAACCTTAGTATCTTAGTGCCTTAGTATCTTAGTAACTTTAACCACTCATATTTACTTATACGCTATCTTCCCGCCGCCTGACGGATGAAAGTATTCATCAATTCGGAGGGGCTGAGGTTATTAATCAAAGACGGCTTAAACGCGCCGCCGTGGTTTTCCTGTTTGAAAAGAATTCCGTTATCGCGTTTGTATTCATCAATCCAGAGCTGAATATTTTCGCAATCATCCGGAATAATATTCGCCACAAGATCGGATTTAATACATCCTGCTTTATCCAAAAGCAATTGGCGCTTAACGAGCAGATTTTCTTTTCTGGTAATTGCAAGTTCTTCCTGCAAAGCTTTAAGCTGTTCCTGAGCGGTCTGATTTTCCGCGGAAGAATTTTTCGCGTTAATCCTGTATTTTGCCGCTTCTTTTCTCAAATCGGCAATTTGCTCTTTCAAAGATTGAATTTCCTGATCAGCGCCCGGCTGATTAATTTGTTGTTCCATTTTTTATTCTCCCCATATAATCTGTACATCGGCATTTTTATGTCCTGCAAAGGCAAGGGCGCATTTTACGGTTTTAACAATAGCGTTATTCAAAGAAACCGTTCTGATGTCGTCGACTTTTGCCATAGCGGAAATAAAAATTTGTTTTAAACTTTCGCCCGACATATTGGACTCTATATCGAGCCCGTAAGCCTGAGGCGGAGTTTTGGAAAGCATATAGAAAAATTGCATCAAGGTATCAATATGCGATTTTATTGCATCTGCCTGCAAATCCGCCGTAATATATTCGGGCTTGGCACCGTCGCGGCCTATTGTTATAAAATCCGAATTCGGAAAATGCCTTTCGCCTGTTGAGGGATCCATTTCCGTGTTTTCAATACTGCCCGCAAGTTTAGGGTTTGCATGCCTGTTAATTATCTTGGAATTCTGCGAAACCGTCAGCATAAGTTCCTCAATAATACTTTCGCAGGATTTGTAATCGCTTTCTCCGTAGTAAGTATCGCTTTCTGTGGTGTTTTTTACCGGAAAAAGTACAAAATCATCCCACGTGTTTGAAAAATCATCAACAGGTTTGACCCCGAACGCTTCGACATCGGACACAGGACACAAAAGTCTGTTATGTGACACCTCCCAAATCTCGTTTTCCACAAAACCTTTATGAATTTTTTCAATATGCTTATACAATTTTCCGTCTTTTACGATGTCGTAAAAAAGAATATGCCCCGAAAGATCGTTCAAATTCCCGTTATTGAACACCGGAATCCAGCAGTCCGGGCAGACGGAAAAAATTTTCACCTCGTTATTAACGTACGCAACCTTGAAAAGCGCGTCCCCGAAACGTGAATTATCTATACAAACCTCTTTTATAACAGTCAAAAAATTGTTATCCGCATTGATTTTCGCCCAATCTTTTGCGGCATCCGGAGATACTTTGATTTCAAAATCGTTATTTGTAATCAAAAATTTGTAAAAATCCGTAAGCGCCTTGAAAAGGTTGATTTCAATTAAACTTTGGGCGGTTGTGTTACCCATTGGGTAACGCTGCCTGATTTTTCTCAAAACATTGGCAAAAGGTTTTGCAAAATTACTTCTGTACAAATCCCTGTAGCGGGCGTAATTTCGGAAACGTTCAATATCATCCGCGCTCCATTTAAGGTTTTTGAAATTTTCGTTTATATCAAAAGTCGTAAGCATAAATTTCCTTTCTGTTATTAAGTTAATTATTTTCTGTAAGATATTTGTAAAGCCCGTACCTTAATGCATCCATGCAATCGTCATTAATTTTAAGCGGGGAGTCATTCGCCGCAAGATCATCCTGTTCGTACCTGTAAAGGCTGAATTCATCAAGGGTATGAGTGCATTTATCGGAGACAATAAGCCTGTCGTAATTGATTAAAGACCTGACAAGCGAAATGCTGTCCTCGACTTTGGGCTTTTCCTCATAAATTACAAGGTTTGTGTAGCGCCGTAACTTTTCGTTCTGCTCGGGGCGGGCGTTATCGCAGTTTGCATAACTGAAAAACTTTTTGTATTCGGTTTGTTTTTGGTTAATCCATTTGATAACCCCGTCCGCATCAAGTTTTTGCGAATAAAGTTCATCAATGACGTAACACACGCCGTCAGGGCTGTTTCCCAAAAGCAGACACGCTGTCGGGTGATTCCAGCCCCAGTCAATTCCGAGAAAATATTCCGAAATTTCGCCGGTTTGAATTTTTTCAAAAAGTTTTGAACGATTTATGGTGTGTTTTTCGCGGCAGAACGTATCATAGACAAGGCCTTCCGCAATAACCCACAGCCCGTCGATTTTTCGTTTTTTAAAGGCGCCTTTATATAACTTTTCCTGATTTTTAATAAAAACATCCGCCAAATTCGCATTATCACGCATAGTAAAATGCAGATAATCAAAAACCTGCCGAATATTTTTATCGCCGTCAAGCCACGGTTTTATTTTTTCTCTGTAAAGCCAGTGGTTGGAGCTTTCGGGGTTGCTGTCCGCAAAAGCACGGGCATTTGCGGGTGTCAAACGGCTGAGCGCCATATTGTAAAACCCGTAATTGTGCCGCGGAAGCTCATTTGCATACCAAAAATCCCACGTTCCGCCCTGAATTGCGTTCAGACTGTCGGATTTGCCGCCGCCCGTCACGTAGCAATCGTATCTTTTGCCGAAAAGTTTTATCTCCATTTCGCCGTTTGAATTGTTATACCGCACTTTTCCGCCGAGGTAATCTTCCACAAAAGGTTTTAATTCAATTAATACATTGTTTTTAACGGAATTCCGTGAATAGCCCGAAAAAACTTTTAAGTATTCATTGCCCACAAATTCAAAAATCTGCGGAATTTTTTGGATAATGCTTAAAGTTTTTCCGCTTCTCACGGCCCCGTCCAGCAGCGTAAACAAAGGAAAATCTTCCGGAGGTCTGGCCAGAAATTTCCTGACTTTTTCGCTGTATTTACTCTTTTCCCATTTTATCATTTGTTAATTCTGACATTGCTTTTAAATAAGCATCCCTGATATCCTGTTCCGATGAAGTCTCTTTTTCCGCCAAATTCTTTGCGGCAAATGCGGTGTAAGTCGCGTTGTAAAACCCTCTGAGCGCAAGATCGTTCATCATATCTTTCTGCAAAGCTCTGCACTGCTTGTAAACCTGCGCAAACTCTTTATGACACTTGCACCAGTTTAACAAAATCTCCGTGCACACCCCGATATTCACCGCAAAACGCTCAAACGTCGGCAGAATATTCGGCAGCTCTAATATTTTTTCGCTCCCGTTTCTGTCCGGAACAACTTTTTCGTAAGTGTGCGGGATGTTAAAAAATTCAAACATCTCTCTGCAATACTTTTTTCTGTATCTCTTTTTCATAAACATTAAAAGAATTTCGATTTCTTCACACCTTAACTCTAAACCCTTTCCATGATTTAAACAAGTGTGACTAAGTGTGAGTTGGTTTAAAAAGGTGTAAATTGGTTTAACTTTTTGTGACCCATTACCCCGCAAAATTCTAAAAATTCCACCCGGGTGGGTTATAGACAATGGTATATTAGCATATTATCCTATTTTTATGGAAAGCTTTTAACAAGATGATGTGCACTTAGCCTTGTTTTATGAATAGGTAAACACAAATGGAAGAGAGAATAATCATTAAACTGAAAGACGAAAAAGTTTTGAAAAAATTAAAACTTATACGCAAATCAAACATAAATTTGACAAAATTGATATGTGAGTGGCTGATGAATTACGAGATAAAAGAAAAATAACTTATTATACTTGCCCTAAATGGATTTTACGGGTATTATAAAAGTATGATAAAACAGTTACGGTTAAAAAATTATATTTTAATTGACGAATTAACGGCGAATTTTGACGGCGGATTGAATATCATAACAGGTGAAACAGGCGCGGGAAAAAGCATTTTGATAAACGCAATTGATCTTGCGTTTGCGCCGAGGGTTTCCAAAGAAGTTATCAAAACAGGTGCTGATAAAGCCGTAATCGAACTGGTTATTGAAAACAAAAAGCATGATTTAACTGATTTTTATGCGGAAAACGGGATTGACAATCTCGGAGACGAAATTATCATAACAAAAGAAATTACCCAGAACGGAGTGCGCTCGCGCGTAAACGGAACTCTTGTCAATACGGATTTATTAAGGAGCCTGAGGGCTTTATTTGTGGATATTCACTCCCAGCATCAGACGTATTCGTTTATGCAGCCCAAATACCACATAACCCTTCTGGATTCATACGGCAAAAACTCTTACGGCGGCAAACTCCATGAATATAAAACCCTGTTTTCACGCAGACAGGAGCTTATATCACAGCTTGAAACCGCAAAAAATTCCGCTGATATGACTGAATCTCAAATCGAATTTTTAAAATTTCAAATAAATGAAATCGAATCCGCCGAAATCAAATCCGAAACCGAAGACGAAGATTTGACCCGCGAACTTGAGGTTCTTGAAAACGCGGAAAAGCTCAAAGAGCTTACGGGAACGTCCTACTGGGCGCTCAACGGCGACGAAGGTTCAATTCTTGAAGGCCTCAACAAAATTAAAGCAAATATTTCAAAAGCCGCAGCCTTTGACCCGAAACTTTCGGATATCGAACAATGTATAATTGAGGCGGCCGAAGCCCTGAAAGAAGCAGGCAGCGACCTTAACCGCTACAGCCGGAACCTTGAAAACGACACCGAAAGATTAGACCAAATTCAGGAACGCCTGTTTTTGCTGGATAAATTGAAACGCAAATACGGCGGAAATCTCGCCGATGTTCTAAAAACTTATGACAATTTAAGCAAAGAATTGGCATCCATTGAATTTTCGACCCAAAATATTGAAGAATTGGAAAATAAAATTGCGCTTATTGAAAATGAATTAAAAGAAAAAGCCGGTGTTATAAGCGGTTTTCGCAGAGATTTTGCAAAAGTTTTGTCAGTACAAATTCAGGATAAGCTTGAATTTTTGGAACTTCCGAAAGCGCGTTTTGAAATATCAGTGCGGCAAAAAGAGCTTTCACCTGACGGGATTGACGATGTGGAATTTTTAATTTCCACAAACGTTTCGGAAGATTTGAAACCGCTTGCAAAAACCGCCTCAGGCGGCGAGATTTCGCGGGTAATGCTCGCGATTAAAACCATTTTTGCCGAAAACGACGATATTGACACGGTTATTTTTGACGAAATCGACACAGGAATTTCCGGCCGTGCATCCCAGAGCGTTGCGGACGAAATCGTTGCGCTTTCTAAATTCCGCCAGATAATCCTGATTACCCACCAGGCAATAATCGCCTCCAAATCCGACAAACACTTCTACGTCCGTAAATCTCAAACCGACGAAACAAAAGTTGAGGTTTATGTTCTGACCGGCGAAAACAAGATTAAGGCGCTGGCGGAACTCGCAGGCGGCGAGATTAACCGGACCTCCATTGACTTTGCACGAGCTCTCGTGAATTCCTAGCTTATTTAACTTTAATTCAGCATTCGCCTTCACAGCCTTCGTCGATTAATTCAAAGTTATCGTGGCTTGCGCGGCACACCGGACAAACCCAGTCCCGCGGCAAATCGTCAAAATCACGTCCCTCTTTTTTGTCGTCGTATATCCACCCGCATACCAAACATCTGAATCGCATTTTGTCTCCTTTCTTTTTATTTAATTTACATTATTTGACTAAAATTTTACATTGCCTCCCTTACCCGATTTTATGGTATAATTAATTTATGGAACACAAATTTGAACAAAAAGTTTATTATGCGGATACTGACGCCTACGGAGTTGTGTGGCACGGCGCGTATTTAAGATGGCTTGAGATGGGAAGGGTTATGTGGTGCGAGACAACCGGCAATAATCTTATTGAGCTTAAAAATAACGATATTGTCCTGCCCGTAACTAATATTAACGTCCGATATAAAGCCTCTGCGCGGCTTAACGACGATGTGGTTATCACAACCAAAATCGAAAAGTTTAACGGCTTTTGCGTAACTTTTAAACAGCAGATTTTATCAAAAGAAACCGGAAAAGTCTTTATTGACGCCTCAATTGATGTGGTTGCAATTCATAATGACGGCAAATTGTACAGAAAAATGCCGTCACCGCTTTTTGAAATCTTTGAAAGGGCGCTTATATGACCCGCTTGAATAAATTCATAGCCTCCTCGGGGCTTTGCTCCAGAAGAAAAGCCGACGAACTTATTGAGGCAGGAAAAGTTTTTGTAAACGGCAAAAAGGTTACGGAATTAGGGTTTTCCGTGGAAGATAAAGACAAAGTCGTAATCGACGGCAAGCTTATCCGTCCAGTTAAACACGAATATTACAGGTTCTACAAACCCGCCGGATATATTACTACCTCCGACGACGAAAAGGGCAGAAAAACAATCTATGACCTGCTTCCGGAAAGTATGTATAACCTTAAACCCGTAGGCAGGCTTGATAAAGACTCAACAGGACTTTTAATTCTTACAAATGACGGCGATTTGATTAATGAATTGACTCACCCGTCAGTGAAAGTGCCGAAAGTCTATCTGGTTACGGTCGACAGCCAAATGCACCCGCACGAATTTGAACAAATGGCTAAAGGTATTGAAATCGAACCCGGCAAAATCGCTTATGCGGATGTGACAGTGCTGGAATTGGACAGCAAACATACAACCATGCAAATCGTGCTTTATCAGGGTATGAATAGGCAAATCCGCAAAATGGTTGAACATTTCGGGCACGAAGTTAAATCCCTTAAACGTATTCAGCACGCCACAATTCAGCTGGAAGGTCTGAAACGCGGCGAATTCAAACCGATTAAGCCCGGTCAGATTAAGGAACTGCGCAATTTTTTAAACAGGATTTCAAATAATGCTTAAGGTCGCAATCACAGGAAATATAGCTTCAGGCAAAACCGCTGTTCAGAAAATCCTTGAAACAAACGGGTTTGTCGTCCTTGACTCCGATATCGCCGCGCACCGCCTGCTTGATGACAATTCGGCGGTCATTGAGGCTTTCAAAAATTTTGATATTCTTGATAACGGAAAAATTTCCCGCGACAAGCTCGGCAAAATCGTTTTTAACAATGAAAATCTGCTCCAAAAATTAAACGGCATTATTCACCCGCAGGTTCGCGCCAAAATAGAAAAATTTTTTGAGGAAAACAAAGACAAAAATATTGTATTTGTCTCAATTCCGCTTTTATTTGAATGCGGTATGGAAAATATGTTTGACAAAATTATTCTGGTAAAAACCCCTGATAACATTCGTCTTGAACGTCTGATAAAAAGAAACGGCTATACAAAAGATTATGCGTTAAAACGTATTGCCTGCCAGATTTCGCAGGACGAAAAGGTTTCAAAAGCTGATTTTGTAATTGATAACGGGGGAGAAATTGAGGATTTAACGCATCAGGTTTCTACACTGGTACAAAAACTCTTGCGCCTTGTCTGATGTTGTGCGTAATCCCGCCGCTTGCTGCCGTGCCGTTGCCGAGGGTGATTTCCGTGTGCCCGTATTGACCGCTGTAGCCTGCGGCACCTCTGTCGTAAACCAGTACACAGCCTGCAGGCAGCGAGGATAAATTGAGATTTTGAGCTGAAATTTCTTTAAAGTTTTTGTTTCGGGATAAAATGTCCGCTACCTGATAGCCGTGACCGTATTCATATTTGCCAAGACCTGCATCTTCAATGGCTTCTTTTACATTTCTTGCACAGTAATTGTCAAACCCGCCCTCTGTTGATCTGGATCCGATTACTCTTGCAAGTTTTTCGCCTTTTTGGCTGTTATAACCCGCACTCTGCAGGGCCGGAAGATTTTTTGCGTCTGTTTTGATATTATTTTTAATATCATTTGTTACGGATTGTGAATTTAAAAATCCGAAAACGTTATCCACGGGTTTTGCAGGCTCCTTGCCCGCAGAAGACGAATTGTTAAATATATTTGTTGTTGAAAAATTAAACACTAAAGGTGTCCGGAAAGCGCCGAACGGGTTCAACCCAGCCGGATTAAACATACCAAACATCTGCCCGAACGGCATACCAAAAGGCATTCCGAAAGACATACCAAACTGCATGCCGAACATTGAAGGCATTCCGCAGCAAAAAGGGTTGCATGCCGGCATAAATGACGGCATTACAGGCATATAAAAATTGTTAAATCCCCAAAAACTCATTTTATCCCCTTTATAAATATATAAAGGGGATTTTGAGTAAAAAATTGCCTTTTTTGTAACAAAATATTAATAAGTTATAATTGACGCTTCCGCCTCGCCGGAATCAACCATATCAAAAGGCTTGTGCTCATCCTCGGTAACTTCATAGTCGTTTTCCGTGAGTTCAAATTCTTTTGTCACAATGTCTTTGACATTTTCATTTGTGTTAAAAAGGTAGAATTTGTTTACGTTTTTCATGTAAAGTCCAAAACCTTTTGACTCTCTCAATTGTTTCAAAAAGTGCTGTTTCAAAATAGCTTTGTTAGAGCCGTCAAATGTGAATTCTTCGGTTTGAGAATGTTCTTTAACGGTTTCCAAAAGCATGTACGGTTCAATCCATTTTCTGATAATTAAGTTTAGCATAGTTCCTCTTGTTTCTTAAATTGCATTTCATATAAGTGTTTGTATTTTCCGTTATCAAGTTTCATAAGCTCATCGTGCGTACCGAGTTCAGCGAGCTCGCCCTCGTTAATAACCGCAATTCTGTCGGCGTTTTTAATTGTTGACAGCCTGTGAGCGATTACGAAAACTGTTTTGTTTTGGATAAGGTTATCCAGAGCTTTTTGAACAATAGCTTCGGATTCGTTGTCGAGTGCGGAGGTAGCCTCGTCCAAAATTACAATCGGGGCGTCCTTAAGCATTGCACGCGCAATTGCAACACGCTGTCTCTGCCCGCCCGAAAGCGTTGTGCCGCGTTCGCCCACATAAGTTTCAAGTCCTTTGTCCAATGTTGATATAAATTCGTCCAAATGCGCCATTTTAACAACTTTTGCAACTTCTTCCGCAGAAGCATTTTCATTACCCATCATAATATTTTCTTTTATTGTTCCGGAAAACAGATAATTATCCTGAAAAACAAATGATATTTGATTTCTCAGAGATTTAAGTGTGTAATTTCTTATATCAATCCCGTCGAATTCAACCGCGCCGCGGGTTACGTCATAAAACCTCGGAACAAGGTTTACAAGCGTACTTTTTCCGCCCCCGGAATTCCCGACCAGCGCTATTGTTTCGTTCTTATGAACACGCAGATTGATGTTTTTCAAAACAGGCAGTCCCGGTTCATATTCGAAACAAACGTTATTAAAATTAATATCATTATTTAATCCGTGAAGTTCAAGCGCGTTTTCTTTATCGCGGATATACGGAACAAGATCGAAAAGTTCAAACACACGCCCCATAGCGACGAAAGTTCCCTGCAAACCTGTCAGGGTATTGCCGAGGTTTTTGACCGGTTTATACAAAAGCAAAAGTGAAGTCACAAAAGACATCATACTTCCTGCAGTAAGAGCACCCGTCAAAATCAAATGGGTTCCGTACCAGAAAACCAGCGCAATACCGATTGAACATACAAAGTACATAATCGGCGACATCCAGCCCACACGCTTTGTCAAAGACATTGCAAGGTCAAACTGCTGGTGAATCTGACCTTCAAACTTTTTGTTCTGATCTTCCTGAAGATTATAAGCCGCAACAATCTTGTTGCCCGCAAAAGTTTCGTTAAAGTTGGTTGTCATATTCCCGCCAACAACCATTGAGGCATTGGAAACCGTTTTAATTTTTTTCCTGATAAACGTAACAGGCGTAATAGCAAGCCCCATAACGGTTACGCCGACAATCGCAAGCTGCCACGAGTTATACAATAATACCGCAACCAGCCCAACAATGCCGAAAGCCGTTGATATAAAGGTCTGCAAATTAGCAATAATACTTTTTGACGCAGCATCCGGATCTGACAAAAATCTTGTCAAAACAAGCCCTGATGAGTTTACGTCATAAAACTGCGGATCCAGTGAGGTTAATTTCTTAAACAAATCCACTTTAAGCGTATTGGAAATTTTTTGCCCCAGCCAATCTGTCAAATAATGGCTCAAGTATTTCAAAACCCCTTGAAACGCGGCAAAAAGCACAATACCGATTGGGATTATAGCCGCAAATCCCGCCTGAATTCGGATATCATGCCCCATAAGATTATAGGTTACGGACGGATTTCCGTTGATAACCAAATCCATATACGGCCTTAAAGAAAGCGCTACAACACCGTCCAATAAGCCCAGAGGTATTGCTATAACAAGGTTAATTAAAATTCTTGCCCAGAAAGGCTTGATATACGGAAAAATCTTCTTGAGCAAATAACCGTATCTGAACGCGTCTTTAGAAACTGTATTTTTTAATCTGTATTCCATAAAATCCCTCAGTAAAATTTCGCATGATTAGATTATTGCATAAAAAAATACTTCGGGCAAATTTAACTGTCATCCCAAGTTTACATTGCGAACCAAAATTTTTGTCATACTGAACATGTTTGACTACTTTTTATTAAATTTAAGTTAATATTTCTTATTCAAACAAAGATATGTATTTATTAAAACAAATTGCGGTATGTTTTCTTTTTAACTTTTCTGACTTCATCTTTATAACACAAGGTTCCACCATATTAAGTTTAATCAAATCTAGTGCCAAATTCTTTGCTGTTGGCATTGTAATATTTAATTTTTGTGATATTTCAGAAATAGTTAAAATTGGTTCGTTATATAATTCTTCTAATAATAATTGAGCATTTTGAGCTTTAGCCCCAAGAGCAATAATCTGTTTGCTACATTCTTTTTGTAATTCATTAAATTCGTGGTAAATTTTATATGTATTTTGAGCCGCACTATTCAAAGAATCAATAAAAAATAAAATCCAGGATTCTATATCTCCTGTATTATTCGCAACTTTTAAAGCATTAGTGTAGTTATCTTTATTCCTTTCAAAAATATAAGAAACATTAAACCAGGGCTTTATAAGTTGTTTTGAGTCTAACAATTGTGCAAGAATAAGAAGACGGCCAATTCTTCCATTTCCATCCTCAAAAGGATGAATTGTTTCGAATTGATAATGAAATAATGCCATTTTAACAAGCACAGGTAGCTTTAAATCTGAATTGTGCCAGAAATTATATAAATCAGTCAATAATTCCGGTAATTCTTTCCAATGTGGAGGAACAAATAAAGCACTTTTTATTGTATTTCCCCCAATCCAATTCTGTTTTTTTCTTATACAACCGGGATTTTTATCATATCCTCGCACACTATCAAGAAGTGTTTCATGTAAATTACACATGAATCTTTCACTTATAGGTATTTTTTCAAGAAGATTGCTCATTTCAAAAGTTGCTTTTATATAATTGCTTACCTCTTCTCTGTCTTTTATTTTCTCGGTATCTTTTATATTATCTTCCGGCATTAACATTTCGCTAAATGTCGTTCTGGTTCCTTCCATAAAAGAGGATTTTACAGCCTCTTGTTTTACAATCATTCTTAAAAATACATCCATATTCTTTAAATTTTTAGAATCAGCATTTAGTTCGGCAATACTTTTAATTGTGCTTTCAGATAAAAGATAAATATCCGGATTTGTTATTTTAAATCCTGTATTTAATAGATTCGGCATAAAGTATTCATATGATATATTTTCATACTCATTTTTTTCATTCAAAAATAGTTCCGTTGCTTTTTTATATTCTCCATACATAAAAAAAATCCTCTTTATTTTAATACCTGCGCCGCTCATTAAAATATTAAGTCAAAAATTTTAATAAGTCAATTGCTTAATATAATTTTCTATCATTAATTTTAATAAGTAAATAAATGATTAAATAATTATATATAAATTTTTATTTTCTTTACATTCAAAAAATTTAATCAGCTGTAATACAAATTACAGCTTGAAAAAAACACTAAAAAAAAGCCTTTTCGACTTTTTTAGAAAAAATGGGCATGAAGAGACTTTCTTGGGTCACTCGCGTTAAACGTGTCTACGGTTTTTGCTCCGGGGACTTCGTTCCCTTCGCAAAACACCTTCGCACTCCGCTCGCTCCCCGCTCAAACTCCGACAAGGCTTCGCCTTGTAGAGTTCTCGTCTCTTTTGTAATGGGTTTATGTATATTTTGAAAAAATGGGCATGAAGAGACTCGAACTCCCACGCGTTAGCACTAGTTCCTAAGACTAGCGTGTCTACCATTCCACCACATGCCCATATTTGGTTGCCTTCGGCAGAGTACCACATGCCAGTATCTATTCGGTTACAGTACCTCTTTGCCAAGATCGGTTCCGCGTTATTCAATTATCAAAAGACGGTAATGCCGTCTTTTTCTAATCTATATTAACCCGTCCGGAATGTCAAGCCTTTAATCATAAGAGTTTATATATCACCAAAATATTATTAATATATTGTCATCCCGCATTTATTGCGGGATCTTGCCGCTTACAAGCTGAAACGCAATGCCGACAAGACCCTGGAGAAGGGGAGAGATTCTCCCCTTACACCATGCCTTCCTTAACCGCCTTGACGGCTGCCTGAACACGATCGTTTACGCACATTTT
>CALVER010000012.1 GCA_944326625.1 Candidatus Gastranaerophilales bacterium
GGTAAAAAATCAATGGATTTAGAAAACAAAGATGAATTAAACGTTGAAGCATCTGCTGAACAAGCAGTTGAAGAATCAAAAGAAGAAGTTGTTGTTGAAGAAACAGCAGCGGAAGAAGTTAAAGCAGAAGAACCTGCAGAAGAACTTCAACCGGAAGAAGGCAAACCTTCAAAAAGACGCTCTCGCGGTACTAAAAAACCGAGAATTGAAACAATTGAAGAAAAACCGCAAAGCGAATGGACTGAACAGGTTGTTCAGATTAACCGCGTAACAAAAGTTGTTAAAGGCGGTAAAAAATTAAGCTTCCGCGCAATTGTTATTGTCGGAAACAAAAAAGGTCAGGTAGGTATCGGCTGTGCTAAAGCATCAGAAGTTATCATTGCTATCCAAAAAGCAATCGCTGACGGCAGAAAAAATCTTATCACAGTACCTATTTTCAAAACAACCATTCCTCACCCGATTTCAGGTAAATCAGGTGCAGGTGCCGTAATGCTCAGACCGGCTTCTCAAGGTACTGGTATTATCGCAGGCGGCGCTGTTCGTCCTGTTCTGGAACTTGCAGGTATCGAAAATATTCTTGCAAAATCATTGGGTTCAAAATCACCTTTGAATGCTGCATACGCTACAATTAACGCATTAAAGGCTTTGACACCTTTCAATGAAGTTGCTAAAAAACGCGGCTTAACAATGGTTGAATTGTTAAATTAATCTGTTAAGTAATTGACTATTTAAGATAATATTATTAAATAAAAGGATATAAATTATGGCTAAAACAAAATCAAATACAGTAAAAATTAAACTCGTAAGAAGTTTAATCGGAGCATCAGAAGCTCAACGCAAAGTTGTTGCCTCTCTCGGCTTAACAAAAAAAGATCAGGTTGTTGAGCATTCCGAAACACCTACCATTATGGGTATGGTTAACAAAGTATCACACCTTTTGGAAGTGGTAAAATAGTACAACCGCGTACAGTTACTTGTGTAACGACAGTGAATAGCGAGCGGTAAATTAAAATGAGGAAAAATAAAATGACAAATATTACATTAGAAGATTTAAGACCTGCAGAAGGTTCAACCCACAAAACAAAACGCGTAGGACGCGGAAGATCATCAGGCAGAGGTAAAACATCCTGCCGCGGTCATAACGGTGAAGGACAACGTTCAGGAAGCAGCTCTAAAAGAGGTTTTGAAGGCGGTCAAATGCCGGCTTACAGAAGACTTCCGAAATTGAAAGGCTTCCAGGTTATCAACAAACTTAATTACGCTGAAATTAACGTTGGCAGAATTGCTCAGCTGGGACTTAAAGAAGTTTCTCTTGAAGTTTTGAAAGAAGCAAAAAGAGTTCACCCGTCCTCAGACGGCTTGAGAGTTCTCGGCAACGGCGAAATCAAAAAAGCAGTAACCGTTAAAGCAAGTTATGTAACACCATCAGCAAAAGAAAAAATTGAAGCCGCAGGCGGAAAGGTTGAGTTAGTATAATGGCACAAGGGATTAAAATGCCGACAACTGAAGATTTGATGTCTATGTGGCAGGCATCAGGATTGAAGCAGAAGATTATCTTCACTTTCATCATGATTGCCGCATTCAGACTCGGTGTACAGATGCCTTTATTCGGGATTAACAATCAAGTTTTCTCAAATATTGCTCAGGGCAATAACATAATCGGATTTCTTGATTTGTTCTCAGGAGGCGCGCTGGGTACGGTATCAATATTCGCACTTGGTATCGGGCCTTTTATTACATCATCAATCATAATTCAGCTTGTTTCTGTTGTAATTCCGTCACTGGAAAAATTGCAGAAAGAAGAAGGCGAAGCAGGCAGAAGAAAATTATCACAATACACAAGAATATTTACGGTAGTGCTGGCAGTGTTCCAGTCATTAATATTCATGCTTTACTTGCACCACTTACCGGGTGCGGTATTGCCGAATGTTAACCCCGTAATGTTCTTTATAAGTTCGGTTGTGGTATTAACCGCAGGATCAGTTCTTGTTATGTGGATATCTGAGCTTATTACAGAAAAAGGAATCGGCAACGGAGGTTCATTGATAATCTTTGTCGGTATCTTGTCAGGTATTCCGGTTTATGCATCAAGAACGGCTCAAATGGTTGCAAACAGCACGGCTTTACAGCTCGGGCTTGCGGTGCTTCTGGCAATATTCTTTGCAGCTATGGTATTTATCGTAGTAATGCAGGAAGCTGTCAGAAAAGTTATTATCGTAAATCCGAAAAGACAGGTCGGGAATAAAGTTTACGGCGGTATGAATTCGTTTATTCCGTTCAAACTTAATCCGGGAGGCGTAATGCCGATTATCTTTGCGATTGCGATTTTGCTTTTCCCGTCAACTGTTTTAAGTCTTGTCGGACAGGCAAACTTTAAATCCGAAGCCGTAAAAAATGTTGTTATGTCTTTGAACCACTGGCTGAGTCCTGACGGAATCACCTATTATGTGTTGTATTTCTTGTTAATTGTTGCGTTAACTTTCTTCTACGCATCAATTATGCCGAATATGCAGCCGAAAGACATTGCGGACAACCTTAAAAAATACGGCTCATCAATTCCCGGTATCAAGCCCGGCAAACCGACTGCGGAAGCACTGGATAAAATATTAACCAAGACGACATTTATCGGTGCTATGGGATTGGGTATTATTGCACTTGTACCGTCACTTGCAAGTTATTTAACCAATATCAAGACAATTCAAGGTATCGGTGCAACGTCCTTAATCATCATGGTCGGTGTTGCTCTTGACTTGATTAATCAGGTAAGAACACACCTTCTGGCAAGAAATTACGAATCTTTCTTAAAAGAGTAGTAAGTTAATATAAAAAACAGCCCCTGCTCAGGGGCTATTTTTTTTGTGTAATTTTAGCTAATTCAGGCAATGTTTTGAGGAAAAAATCTTGTAAGATGAATATGTAAATCCTCAACTCTTCTGATTGCTCAGCTTTGCCTCTCATATTTTCGGGAGGCCTTTTTTTGTGTTTTGTTAAGTTGCTGACAAAATTTGACAAATCGGATATAATAATATATGTCATTCTGAGTAAGAGATACTTCGCTGCGCTCAGTATGACTACAGTGTGCGAAGAATCTCAAAGAAAGGAAAACCCATGAGAGAATTAATTTCAAAAGATCAAAGAATAACAATGGTTCCGCATGACTTTAAATTTGCGAATAAAGGTGTAATAACAGAGGTTGCTCCGGATTATTTCATGCTTGAATTGGATTATGCACCGGAAGGAATTTTAAAAAGCAATTACTGCGAATTTTATACGCAAACCAAATACGGAACGCTTTATTTTGATTCTTACGCAAAAGAAATTAACGGAAACACTTTAAAAATCGCAAGTCCCGCAAAACACAAATTCTTGCAGAGACGTCAATACACACGTATCAAATACATTCTTGATTTAGACATGTTTGACGGCGGAAATGCCTTGAAGATTACAACTCTTGACATATCTGCAGGCGGTATGAAGTTAAAAACAAATGACAATATAAGTATTGAAAAAGATTACACAATTACGCTGCCGTTATCCGAAGAACAAAATATTACATGCACGTTTTCACCCATACGTATTGAAAAAAACAACGAAGGCGGATATACGGTATCAGGCAGATTTGAATTCAATTCAAGCCGTGACAAAATGACCATGACCCAATACTGTGCAAAACGCAACATAGAAATTAAGAATAAATAACCATGAGTCTGGTAAAACTTTTAAAAAAGCGGAATAAAAAAATACTTTTTACAACGCCGTCGCATTCTCAAAAATTTGCCATCTACAAACCGTTAAAATCAATGTACGGAATTGATATTTCGGAAACTGATGCGCACAATCCGACAGAAGCCCTCTCAAAGGCCGAAAAACGCGCGAAAAAGATTTACGGGACATCTTCTACATCATTTTTAACAAACGGCTCCACAAGCGGCATAATAGCCGCAGTTTTAACATGCACTAATCCGGGTGATAAAGTTTTGGTTTGGAACAATGCACACCCGTGCCATTTGAATGCCGTAAGGCTTGCGGGTGCTATTCCGATTTTTTATGATATTGAAATGAACGAAGACTGGGGAATCCCTGCTGAAACCTCACCGGATATGATTGAAAATTATCTGAATGCTTACGATATAAAGGCGCTAATTATTACGTCACCGACTTATGAAGGTATTGTATCCGATATAAGAAAGATTAAATCAATTTGCGAGAAGCACAATGTTTATTTAATTGTGGATGAGGCGCACGGGGCATTGTATCCGTTTTCGGAAAGACTTCCGGAAAGCGCGGTAAATATTGCGGATTTTACCGTTCAATCGCTGCATAAAACTGCAGGCGGGCTTAATCCGACAGCACTTTTACACTGCATGTGCAATTTAAGGGTTGAAAAGGCTCTTGGCATGATTAATACGACTTCCCCCTCATATCCTTTATTAGCATCAATTGAAGAAACCATAAATTACCTCAACAGCTGGTGGGGACGGCGAAAGCTTGATCAGCTTCTGGATGAATTGGAAATTTTAAGGGATGAGTGCGATACCTGCGAATTTTTCGGAGATGATTTGACAAAAATTTTAATCAAAGTTCCCGACCTTTCAGGCGAAGAATTATCGGAAATCTTGTTTGATGAATACAATATAGAAGATGAAAAAACAAACGAAAAATCGACCATGCTTTTGTGCGGTATAGGAACCGATAAGAAAAAAATTCAAAAATTAAAAAAAGCATTGTTAAATTTGTAACGATTTGTTAATAAAGCAGTGATACAAATTAAAGTTTTTAAGAAATAAAGCCGATAACCGTAGTAAGGATACAATCAGGAAAGGACGGACGCCAACTATGGGAATGGCAGCCTCACAAGCAAGACTATTATCAATTACGTCTCGTATGGCTGATAACGAGCTGAGGTCTCAGATTATCAACAATTCGAAGATGCGTCTTGCAACGGAAAGCTCAAAGGTTAGCGAACAGTACGTTAACGCTTTGAATTCTGCCACCATGATGATGTCAAATTATGACACAACGGGCGAAAGCCAGTACCAGAAATTAACATTTAATTCATTAACAGCTTACAGCTCTTACAACAACCAGTACGGGCTTGTTAACGCTAACGGCAAACTTCTTGTATCCGAATATGACGCGAATATTTACAGAGATGTTAAGGATAAACAGGGCGGTCTTGACGAATTTTTGGCACAGTACGGATTGAAATATGAATCCACATACTTTACTAAGGACACCCTTGGCGCCGATCAAATTACTTTTGACGATATCGGCGAAACCTATACTATTGAAGAATTGGAAGAAATGTATTACGGCAGTGAGAATAAAATGAGCTACGACAGTGCTTTGCAGTCTGCCGAATACGTAAACTACAGCGATTACTACGAAGCATTAATGGCTGCCGATGAAAGCTATACGGCAGCTGTCAGCGAAGCAATTAATAATGATATTTTTGATTCAGATTGGGATACATTGTATAATAATTATTTAAATGTTGATCCCTCAACAAAAAGTGTTTCTTATTTTAAAGACGGTATAACTTCTCTTAAAACGGAAATTCAGCGGCTTAAAGATGAAGGCAAACTCAAAGACAGTGACTGGCTTGAGACGATTGAATCTATGATAAATTCGCTGAGCTTCAGCGGTAACACCCTTACTGTAACGGCGAGCGTGCCGGCAGTTAAAAACGGCAATACCTATACATTTGAAGACAATATCGTATTAGATGCAGCACACTATCATGGTCCTGAATATCAAAAAGACGATGAAGGGGAATATGTACTTGATGACGCTGGAAACAAAATTGTCATAAGAGATGCATATTACGATCGTAATTTAAGTCTAAAAGATAAAGGAAATTCCAACTCAATTTCTTATGCTATTTCACAGAATGGCTGTTTTGGAGGTCATACTCCTAGTCCGAATCTAAGTGGTACTGTAAATTTCACATATACAGTCACAGAAAAAGATGAAGGTGAAGACGGCAGCACAGAAACGTCAACAACAAAATATAATTATACCTATAAAATCGGTGATTCAACTGCAACAGCAACATATCAGATAACCGATGCAGCATCTGCACAGGCAATAGTTGCACAGATTATACTTGAATTTGAAGCAGGAATTGCAAGCCACGTTAACCGTGACGAATACAAAGATGCAAATCCGACAGCAGAAGCTGCTTCCGAGGCTTACGATGAAGCGCTGGATAAGTATGTTGAGCTTGTATTCGGCAATGTGTCAGCAGCCCAAAAGGACAAAATCAGCGCGGATAAAGAAATACTGACAGATCCGGGCGCAATTATCCAGTGGGCAAACAAAAACGGATACAATACATCAACGAAATTTGAAACAATTAAACAAATTTATATACTGGATCAGTTATTCGAGATAAACGGCGAACCCGCAGCGGGCTGGGTAGACATAAATAATCCCGACGAAAACGCTGACGCAAAAGTTCAATGGTATACAAACCTTTACAACCGTATGAAACAGGGTTACGCAGTGCTTGAAGACGGCCTTGCATCAAGCAACGAATGGATTGAATTCGCATTTGAAAGCGGACTTGTAACAATGGAACAGGTTGATACAAACAACAACTGGGTATCAACTATTTATACAAACTGCAGCGATATCACGGAAGTTACGGATGACGCAGCGGTTGCCGTTGCCGAGGCTGAATACAACAAAGCAATGAATAACATCGAAAATAAAGACAAACGCTTTGATATGGAATTGAAAAATATCGACACTGAACACAATTCTCTCCAGACTGAATACGATTCCGTAAAATCGGTTATTGATAAAAATATTGAACGATCATTTAAAATATATTCTTGATAAAATTTCCCGATTTTTTTCCTGACGACCTTTTAGGTCGTTTTTTTTTGAGTCTTTATAAAGATATAAAGATTATGTAAGGAAATCCGAAATTGAACAAATTTTGAATTATAATAATAACAAAGGTAAGAAACGGAGACAAAAATGGAAACAATTAACGATATTCTCAGTAAATTAGACACAGCAGATAATACAACAAAAAACGAACTCGAAAATAAACTTGTAAATATAGGTTCATCAGTTGTACCTCAGCTTGTAGATCAATTGCAGGTTGTCAGAGGTATTAAAAGAGGCGTTGTTGCCATGACATTAATCAGACTCGGCGATGCTTCAGTTAAATATTTGAAAAAAGCAGCTGAAATTAATAAAGATTTTGAATGGGTTGCCGAATACCTTATAAGAGAAATTCAAGGCGTTCAGGCAGCTTAACACAACCTCGAAAAAATAAAAAGCCGGATATCATCCGGTTTTTTTTATGCTAGTATAAAGTCATGGCAAATAATAAATCTTTAAAATACACATGTTTATTCGGAGGAGGAGCAATCCGCGGTGCGGCATATGCAGGCGCCGTAAAAGCGCTGGAAGAATTAAACATAACACCGGAAAACATCGGCGGGTCATCAGTCGGCTCAATTGTAGCCGCCTTAATGGCAGTAGGTTACACGGCAGACGAATTAAGAGAGATATTCTTAGACGTAAACTTCGACCTATTCCGCGATTTTCAGTTCGGCTTAGGGCCTAAATTCGCACTGAGTAAGGGCGAAGTTTTTCTTGACTGGATAAGAGATTTAATAGAACAAAAATTCTACGGCGAAAGCTATGAAAAAGGCAAAAATAAGGCCGTAACCTTCAGAGAAATCGAAAAAAATCTCTATATAATTACAACTGATTTATCAAACTTTGAATGCAAAGAGTTTTCAAAATTTGAGACCCCTGACTTTGAAATAGCGACGGCCGTGAGAATTTCGTGCAGCATGCCCGGGCTTATGAAGCCTTTGGAATACAATAATACTTTGCTTGTTGACGGAGATTTGCAAAAAAGTGTTCCGATGTGGAGGTTATCAAAAAATTTAATTTCCGATGACGAAAGGATATTGGAATTCAGACTGGAAGGCGATTACGAGGGCTCCGACAAAAATGCGCTGGATTACGTAAACACAATCTACAGCTGCATAACATCAATTGCCACATCGTTTATTGTTGACTGCTACGGGCAAAAAGACAAATACGACTATATTGTAATCAATACGGGCGGCGTAATCGTGGTTGATTTTAATTACCCGAGAGAAAAACGCGAAGATCTGGTAAAATCAGGCTATGATCAGACAATTGAATATTTTACAAAAACCTTGCCGCTTAAAAAAGAGAAATTGCTCGATAATTACTACATTTTGAACAAAAATCTTAAAAAGATTGAAAAATTTATCGAGAGCAAAAAAATTGTAAAAGCAAAGCATGCTCTGTCAGAACTTTTTGTATTATTGTGCGATATGAAGGATGTCATTGACTGTTCAATAACTGATGCAATAAAAGATTTTAACCGGCAGTTTTGCAGAAATGTACGCTATCCGGCGCTTTTCGGAAAGGTTAAATTGACGGATGAAGCCGCCGTGAAAAATAATCTTAAAACAATAATAGATTTAATTTCCGAAAAAATTTACGAACTTGAATCGTATCTTGTGAAATTTCCCATTTGACATTTGAATATTTTTTAAGTATATTTGATAACGTGATTTACACGATGGTTACTGACGCTCCAGTGGCGGAATCGGTAGACGCGTTGGACTTAAAATCCAATCGGGTTAATAACTCGGTGCCAGTTCAAGTCTGGCCTGGAGCAAACTTAAAAGGCCTCGAAAGAGGTCTTTTTTTATGCCAGACTTTCACTACGCAGGTCTAAACTCGCCTTTAGGCTCGCTAAGACCTGACGGTTCACATGGTCTTTTTGCTTCGCAAAAAGCCAGTATCAGTGTACGTAATACTCGCTTCGCTCGTAAACGTACACGAGACAAGTCTGGCCTGGCACAAAAAAAGACCTCAAACGAGGTCTTTTTTTGTGCCAGATTATCTGTCATTGCGAGGAGCGAAGCGACGTGGCAATCGCAAAATTGTTGAAGTGAGGCTGCTTTCTATCCGTCACACTTACAAGATCCTGAAACAAGTTCAGGATGACAGAGATATTCCCCTCGCCCCCTAGGGGAGAGGGTAGGGAGAGGGGCTTTCACATAGTCCCGACTGCAAGCCCCTGAAACACCTAACGGCTTCGCCGACGGATGCAGGCTCACACAACTCGTTTCTGTTCGCTTTGCAAAGTTCAGGATGACAATTTATCCGAGCAAAACCTCATCAATTCCTGACCAGTCAAATTTATGCGAGTCAGCAAATTCAATCAATTTAAGCTCATTCAAATGTTTCATCTCACCAAAGATAAAATCAAAATCTTCGGAAGCATCCATGGATATTAAAGGCAAACCTGCCTCATTAGCGAGTTTTTCCACTTTAACATCATAATTTACCGCAATAGATTTTACTCCGGCCTTAAGCGCAACAACCAAAGCATGAAATCTCATTGCAATCATAAATTCAAGTCCCGACATTTCGCGAATAAGTGCTCTGTTTGACATTCCGTTAAGGACGCTTGTCTTAATACCTGGGTTAAGCGACGTTATAATCTTTTGGAATTTTTTGCAGACTTCTAAATCAATTGCATCCTGAAGAGAAAAAATTTTAATTTCCTTATCAAAAAAATCCTTCACAATCTGCCGCGCAAGCTTATACAGCAAATTATCATTCATAGACGAAAAATCTCTTAATTGTATGCCGATACAGCCTTTGCGGCTTAATCTTTTTATATCCAGTGAAAAAATCGGATCACACAAAAGATTGGATTTAACGCCCATCTTTTCAAGAAGATTATGACTTTTGGCGTCGCGGACAGATACGTAAGCGCAATGCTTTAAGATTTGTCCCGTAAAAAACTTTGCGATTTTATTATTAATAGGCCCGATTCCCTGCGCAAATATAATCACCTTTTTTTTATATCTAAGCGCCGTAAAAATTACCCAGAGATAATACACCAGAGATTTAAGGCTTGTAACATCCTGCAAAAGACTGCCGCCTCCGGAAATCAAAATATCCGACTGTTTTAAAAGCCCTGCAACCTGATAAAAATCAAAAGAATTAATTGAATTTACAAAATAATCCATTGAAGTTTTACGCGGGTTAGAGGATAGGACAACGATTTCCGGCCCGATTTTTTTTAATCTGTCAATAAGCACGGACAAAATAGCTTCGTCGCCAAAATTACCAAACCCGTAATATCCGGAAATCACAACTCTCTCAGTCATCTAAGCACCTTTGAAAACCGAATAAACATCATCATGATACGGAATAGATTTAATTGCGCCGATACCTTTTGCCTGAATACCTGCCGCAATTGAGGCAAGTTTTGTAGCTTCAATAGGAGAGCAGCCGTGCGTCATACCGTGCAAAAATCCACCGTTAAAAACATCACCGGAGCAAGTAGTATCCGAAACATCTGATGTGTAGAATTCCGTAAAGGAAACAGTGCCGTTGTATCCGGTATAATAACCCTTGTCGAGGCCGGACTTAATAACAACAATGCTTACGCCTTTGTCCAAAAGATACTTAACAGCCGCGTCAACAGATTCAATACCCAAAATCGGCAAATCATGCTTGGCACTCATAAAAAGAATGTCCACGTTTGAAATAACTTCGTCAAAATACTCTCTTGCTTCATCAACAGAAGAAATCGCAGTAATAAAATTAGGGTCATAAGCTGTCAAAAGCTGCATTTCTTTGGCAAGTTCAAAGCTTCTTTTAACCGCATCTCTTGCGGAAAGAGAAAGCGACTGAGTAATTCCCGTGCTGTAAATAATTTTGGCACTGCCGAGGTAATTTTCCGAAATATCATCGACGGACAATTTAGCGGGCGCAGTTTTTTTACGGTAAAACGCAAATTCTTTTTCCTGATAACTCGGGCGTGCAATCAAATAAAGTCCGTTTCTTTCATCAGCAAATGAAACTTGCGATATATCGAGCCCTTCATGCCTCCAGCCGTCAAGCAAAAAGTCCTTAAAAGCGTCATTACCCAATTTTGTGATAAACCCGACTTTTGACCCGAGTCTGACAGCCGTAACCGCTGTTGCCAGAGCATCGCCGCCAAAATATTTATGAAGGCATTCAGCGTCTTTCAACTTTTCATCAGTTGATAATTCCACTAAACTTTCGCCGATAGCAATTATATCTAACTTTTCTTCCATCAAAACCTCTTAAAGCTTAAGAACAGCTTCCTTAACCCTTTCGGTAATTTCCGAATACGAATAACCTTCATACAAATCTCTGCCGACGCCGACAGCTTTGGCACCTGCGTCAATATAGCTTTTAACCTCGGACAATTTAACGTTTCCCTGCGGCATAACGCTCAAAAACGGCATGGGGCGCATCAAATCTTCAATATACAAAGGTCCGCCGAGCGCTGTTACGGGATAAATTTTCACAAGCGGGATTCTTGCCTTCCATGCTTCATAAGCTTCATTTGCGGTTGAAGTGCCTGCAATATACGGAATTTTTTTATCTTTAGATAACTTAACAAGATTCATGTGAAAAATAGGCGAAGAAAAACACTTAGCACCGGCAGCAATAGCCGCATGCGCCTGCATTGCCGTAATTATTCCGCCCGCACAAATATCGGCATGCTTTGACACGGAACTTATTGCGTCATAAATTCTCGGAGCTTCAACGTTAACCTCCATGATTTTCAACCCGCCTTTTAAAAGAGCCTCTACAGTATTTACAACTGTATCGGGGTTATTACTCCTTATAATCGGAAAAATTTTCTGCTCGGATAAAGCCTCTATTAAATTTTCGTTCATATACTATCCCTTTTTCAAAATTTATTATATCATAAAAGTGGGGAAGGTCTATGAAAAAATTAAAATCAAAAGCATTTTTTATAAAGTCAGCAATAATACATATATTTTTGTCAATATTTGTAATCCTGATATCGTGGCAGTTTTTTGAGCCAAGTGCATACAACTTTATGCACAAAATGTTCACGGCGCGTACAACGGGGTCTGAGGATATTGTTTTAATAGTAATAGATGACAAATCAATAGAACAATACCGCTGGCCGTGGCAGAGGGATTTGTATGCGGAAATTTTCGAATATCTGGACAAATATTCAAACCCGAAAATAATCGCATTCGACGCGATTTTGTCAAGTCTGGACAAAGAAAAACCGCAGGCTGATCAAAAATTATTCAACACAATAAAAAATATTGACAACCTTGTGGTGGGTTTCAGTCCATTAATACAGGATTATCCGCCTGATATTAACGGCCAGGAATACAGCCAAAAATTTGACAACAAATTTAAAATCAACATAGACGAAAGCGCTTATAGCTACAATTATTCAAAATACAGAAGTCTTTCAAGGTTTCCGACGCCTTATTTCAATTCAATCAAATACACAGGCTCGGTTAATACAACGCCGAATTCAAGCGGATATATAACTCTCGGCGACCAGATTGTAAACGTTAACGGCAAAAAATATCCGTCGCTCGGGTTAAGGATGTACATGCTTTTGAATAATACGGATACTATTTCGTTGTATAAAAACAAAATTCTTGTTGACGAAACAAATCTTACAATTCCTGCACTTTACACACGCGACGGAATACAAAATTACACAAGATACTATAAAACCCTCCCTAACAGCGAATATTCACACAAAAAATATTCCGCAATAGACGTGATTAATTCCGCAAGAAACATTAAGCAGGGCAAAAAACCTGTAATTGACCCCAAGGAATTTGATGGGAAAACAGTATTTGTCGGTGCTAACGCAAAAGCCTCCGCACTCGGGCTTGAAGATGCTTTACCCACACCGATTTTACAAAAACACCCGGGGGTGGATATTCAGGCAACAAATCTTGACAACCTTATCAATAATCAATTTGTGCGGCAGACAACGATTTTGCAGGATTTAACACTGCTTTTTGCCCTTACGGTAATTGTTTTTGTGCTTATAGCAAAACTTTCATTTTTCGGGTCGCTCGGAATACTTATACTCATTGCGCTCGGCTACATTGCGTTTTCGGCAGTATGCTTTATGCACGGAATAGCGCCGAACGTTATTACTCCGCTTGCAATACAACTTGTCACAATGATTTTCGGATATTCTTTCAGATTTATACTTGAAGGCAAAAATAAGGAAAAAATCAAACAGGCAATGGGCAAATACCTTTCGCAGGATATTATGCAAAATGTTGTAAAAAACATTGACGACATAAAACTCGGAGGGAAAAAAGCTGTCGTGACCGTACTTTTTGCGGACATAAGGGGATTTACGAGCATAAGCGAAAAATTAACCGCGGAAGAAGTTTCAATGATTTTGAACGAATATTTTACGGCCATTGAGCCGATAATATCAAAATATAACGGCGTAATCAACAAATTCATCGGTGACGCGGTCATGGCGATTTTCGGTGAACCCATACAGGACATAAACCATGCACGAAACGCAGTTTTATGCGCAAACGAAATGCTCAAAAAAGTTGACGAACTGCGTGACAAATGGCTGTTTGAGGGAAAACCGAAAATCGAAATCGGAATCGGGATTAACACAGGCGAAGCTTTTGTCGGCAATATAGGTTCGGAAAAACGTCTTGAATACACGGTAATAGGCGATATGGTAAACCTTGCGAGCCGCATTGAAAGCTATAATAAGGTTTACAAAACCAATCTTTTGATAAGCAGCTCAACCTATTCTCATGTAAGCAGCATTGCGGACGTTATAAAAATCAGCGAGGTTACAATCCGCGGCAAGTCCAAAAAAATGGATATTTATGAGGTTTTGAGGCTTACATAAATGGAAAATCTTGAAAAGATAAAACTTGCAATAGATGTTGAAGTAAAACACCGCTACATTGATATTCACGGGAAAAAGCAGGCGTTTTCAACCTTTATTAAAAACATTGCAAAAGAAAATTACAAAAACTCAAAAAAAAATCCGAAATGGGCTGTAATGATTGAAACTTTTGAGCATTACCCGTTTGCGTCAGTACCTGAGCGCCGTCGTGCGATTGAAAGTCTTGTAAAAGTAATTAAATCCGAACTTATACAAAAAGATGAGCCTAAAACCTCAACACCTGCGATTAAACGACCGGCAAATCAAACGGACGTCATGTATATAAAAGGCGTGGGTCCTAAAGTTGCGTATAAGCTTAATAAACTAGGGATATACACGGCGCAGGATTTGATAATGTATTTTCCGAAAAAACATGTCGACTATTCCTCAAGAACCCTTATCCGCGACCTGAAAGAAGGCACCACAACAACAGTTTTCGGGTATATAAAATCAGTTTCGGCATTCAATACGAAAAACAATTTATCGGTCGTAAAGGTTACAGTGGCAGACGAAAGCGGCAAATTCGAGCTGAATTTTTTCCAATCAAAAAGCAACAGATTTATGCTTGAAAGAATTAAGGCACAATTTCCGCAAAACGCCGGCATAATGGTTTCCGGCACGGTTAAAATGAACAATTACAGCCGCAAATTAACCATTGATAAACCGACTTATTCGATTATGACGGGTGAATTTCTGGAAAATTCCGCGGCAAACCTGAATGTGGCGCGGATAGTTCCGATTTATACCGTTTGCGAGGATTTGAGCATTAAAACACTTCGCAGAGCAATCTATAACGCAATTCAGCTTTACAAAAACGAGATTATCAATATAATTCCGGACGAAATCCGCGAGAGGCTCGGGCTTTTGGACAAAAAGACAGCTGTTGAGCAGATACATTTTCCTGAAAGCATGGATATCTTAGAGCGGGCGCGGTTTACTCTTATTTTTGAAGAACTTTTCCTTGTTCAGCTGAAATTAATCAGACTCCGCGAAAATACAGCGAAAAACACAAAATCAGTTGCTTTAAATATCAAAAAAGACGGGCTTGTGCAAAAATTCATCCAAAGCCTGCCTTTTGAGCTTACAAAGGGCCAAAAAGATGCGGTAAATGAAATCTTAAACGATTTGCATTCAGATGCGCCAATGCAAAGACTTTTGCAGGGAGATGTCGGCAGCGGTAAAACCGTTGTAGCTACGATTATGCTTCTTGCAGCGGTTGAAAACGGCTATCAGGGTGCTATTATGGCGCCGACGGAAATTCTTGCCCAGCAGCATTACAACAACATGATTCAATGGCTTACACCGCTTGGTTTAAGCGTCGGGCTGTTTTTGGGAAGCCACGGCAAAAAAATCCGCACAAAATTCGAAACCGCACTCCGCAACGGACAGATGAATATTGCAGTCGGCACGCACGCGCTTATTCAGGACAATATTGAATTTGCAAACCTCGGAGCAATTGTTGTCGACGAGCAGCACAGGTTCGGAGTAAAACAAAGAAATGTCTTGAAGAAAAAATCTCAAAACCCGCAGATTTTGACCATGACAGCAACGCCTATCCCGAGGACACTTGCGCTCACGGTTCACGGGGATCTTGATTTAACCGTAATCAATGAACTTCCCAAAGGCAGACTGCCTATTAAAACCTCGCTCACAAGCTCTCACCGCGGTGTCTGGGAACTTGTAAGACGCGAATTGAATTACGGCAGACAAGCATACGTTGTTTACCCCTTGATTGACGAAAGCGAAACCCTCTCCGCAAAAGCAGCCACAATTGAGGCTGAAAAACTGCAACAAGAAATTTTCCCTGATTTTAAAGTGGGGCTTTTGCACGGAAAACTTAAAAATGACGAAAAAGAGCAGGTTATGGCGGACTTTAAAAACAAAAAATACGATATACTCGTTTCCACAACAGTTGTGGAGGTCGGCGTAGACGTTCCCAACGCTACAGTCATGGTAATCGAAAATGCCGAACGCTTCGGGCTTTCGCAATTACACCAATTAAGAGGGCGCGTCGGCAGAAGCAGCCTGCAGTCTTATTGCGTTCTTGTAAGTTCAAGCCGCTCTCAGGAAACCCGCGAACGCCTTAATATCATGACACAGACCAACGACGGTTTTGTTATTGCGGAAAAAGATTTGCAATTGCGCGGCCCCGGAGAATTTTTGGGAACCCGCCAGAGCGGTCTGCCTGATTTAATAATCTCCGACATTGTCCGCGATGCCAAAATCCTTGAGCTTGCCCGTAATGAAGCTATTGACTTTTTACACGAAAATAACATAGACGACTTTACCGCACTTCAAAAAGCAACTTCGCTTGAACTGTTCACAGGGTTAGATATATAACCTTTTCGGGCATATATAATTTATAGGGATAAGTTGAAATATTAAGTTTTGTAAACTAATTTTACCCCAAAAAGGCAATTATATAATCGGTATATACTTTTTATATATACGAGAGTATAAATACGGAGAAGTATATGGCTATCAGACATGTAATGACATTTCCGCAAAGACGGCAACAGCCAATGATCTTTAATAAGACTTATGTGGTAAACCAGCAGTGCACACATGTCAAAAACGGCAACGGCGCACTCTGGGGCGGTCTTTTAGGCGGCCTTTTATTGGGCGTCGGCAACATGTTTATGAACAGGTCAGTCGACCTCGGCGGTCAAAACCCGTATGCATACTTAAATAATATGGGAAAAGAACCTGCACAACCGACAAAAAATAACGATTTGCAGATTTTACAAAAATTCTACGGCGATAATTATATAATTGAAGAACGCGAAGGTAAATTCTACGCAATGCCTAAAGACGGCGGGGCAATCATTGAAGGCAATGACTTCAACGACATGCTTGATAAACTTCAAAATCCTAAGCCGAAACCAACCGGAACAACCGATGGCACTCCGGAAACAACCACTATAACTGATACCGGCGAAGAAGAAGACGGCAAAGGAGCTCTTAAAGAATACGGTATAGAGCCTGAGTATGGAAATAAAACGCTTGATATCAAAAAGGGATATACATGGTTTAATATTGTATCTGCAAAATACGATATACCTGAAGGTGTAAGTACTAAGGATGTAGCTTTGGCACTTGCAGCGGCAAACTCAGGAGCAGAAGGTGCTGACGCAATGAAACTTGCGCGTGAAGGTGTATTTTTCAAAGTCGGCGACCTCGTTGATTTGCCTGAAAGTTTAAACGTAAACGGTCAAGAAATTTCACTTAAAGCTGATCATGAAAATCAGGCAGTAACTCCTGATGATTACGGATTTGTTAAAGCAACTCACTGGAGCGCAACGGTTACACAGGTCGGCGATAAATGGTTTGTTACGGAAAACGATAACAGAATTGGTGAAGCATTTGATAGCAAAGCTGAGGCTGAAGCAGAAAGAGACCGATTAAATGCCGCTCAGAATGAAGAATAAATTGTAAACAAATGTAAACAAA
>CALVER010000013.1 GCA_944326625.1 Candidatus Gastranaerophilales bacterium
TCCTTTGTTTTCCATTGCTTTTCTCCTTCTTTTCAAAATTATTATATCAATATTTTTTATTTTTAGCAAATTGTTACGATTTTTTGTCTTTTCTTTCTCTGACTGAAATTCTTATGGGCGTGCCAAAAAATCCGAACGCCTCGCGCAACTTGTTTTCTAAATAACGCTTATAATGATCTTTCAATAAGTCGGCATTATTTGCAAAAATTATAAATGTAGGCGGTTGAACATTAATCTGCGTTGAATATAAAATCTTCAAACGTTTATTTTTGACACTTTGCGGCGGGTTAAGAGTATAGGCTTCATTCACAATCTTATTCAACAAACCTGTTGAAACTCGTTTTGTAGATTGCTCATAAACCTCCTGCGCCTTTTCAAAAATCTGATTTAACCTTTGTTTGGTTACTGCACTGATATAAATTTTCGGTGCAAAGTCCAAAAATGGTATATCGTTTGCAAGTTTTTTATCAAACTGATTAATGGTATTTGATTTTTTGTCTTCTATCAAATCCCATTTGTTAATCGCAACAATTAAACCTTTCCCTGCTTCTGTTATAATTGAAGAAATCTTTTTATCCTGATCTGAAATTCCCTGAGTAGCGTCAATTACAAGCACAGCAACGTCACAATCCCGGATTGAGCGGATGGCTCTGTCAACCGCAAATTTTTCCACACCCCAATCAACTTTTGATTTTTTTCTGATGCCTGCAGTATCAACTATTACAAATTCTTTGTCTTTATAATTAATCCTTGCGTCAATACTGTCCCTTGTTGTTCCTGATATATCGGAAACAATAACTCTTTCTTCATTCAACAATGCATTAACAATTGAAGATTTGCCGGCATTTGGTCTGCCGACTATTGCTATCTTTATTGTTTCGTCTTTTTCAGGGTTTTCGTCAATCTCAAAATCTTCTGTTATAAGATCTAACAAGTCCCCCACACCGCCGGAACCATGCAAGGCTGAAATTCCTATAGGTTCCCCTATTGCAAGTGAATAAAAATCACTTGTCATATATTGTGAATTCGGATTATCAAGCTTATTTACCGCAAGAAAAACGGGTTTGTCGGTTTGTCTTAAAATATTTGCAATATCATAATCAACAGGATTAACACCTTCTTTTCCGTCAACAAGAAAAATTATTTTATCAGCTTCATCACAAGCTATTTTTGCCTGATCAAAAATAGAAAGCATAATTTCATCTTCATCTCCGGGAACAATTCCGCCTGTATCAATACAGGTAAAAACTTTATTCTGCCACTCAACATCAAAGTAAATCCTGTCGCGGGTAACACCCGGCAAATCGTCTACAATTGAGTTTCTTGCTCCGACAAGACGATTTACAAAGGTTGATTTTCCGACATTCGGACGACCGACTATTGCTACTATTGGTTTTCTTTTCATAAACTTAGTATACCATGTTTATGTTAAAATTACACCATGAAGAGTTTAATTGTTTTAACGGGAATGATGGGGTGCGGAAAAACTACCGCAGGTGAGCTTTTGGCGAAAAAAATCGGATATGATTTTATTGATATTGATAAAGAACTTGAAAAATCCGAAAACATGACTGTCACAAATATTTTTAACGAATTCGGAGAACAGTATTTCAGAAAAATAGAAAAGTTAAAAATTTTTGAATTTGCAAGTCATAAAAATTTGGTTATGGCGCTTGGCGGAGGGGCTTTTGAGGATGAAGAAACAAGAAAAATTCTTAAAAAATTCGGTATTGTTATTTATTTAAAAGCAACTCCAGGATGTATTTTTCAGCGGATAAAATCCGAAATCCACAGACCTCTTTTGCATAAAAATTTTTCTGTTGATTCTATTGCTTTTATATTAAAAAAACGCGCCGGAAATTACGAAAAGGCTCAATTCACTGTTGACACCTGTGACAAAACACCTGATGAAGTCGTTAATAAAATTATGAGGGTTATTAAATGATTAATTTAACCGTAAACATTAAGGAAAACGAAAAAAGTTATCCGATTATTATTGAAAATAACGATATAAAAGAATTAAAAAATCAAATATTTTCTTATTTAAAAGGAAAAAAATTTGTTGTTGTTATTTCACAAAAAGTTGATAAGTTATACGGTAATCTGCTCGGATTTGAAAAAGAAGACAAATTTATTTTAAAAGACGGCGAAGAACAAAAAAATTTAAAAAATTACGAAAAAATACTCAAATTTTGTCTTGAAAAAAAATTAACCCGTGAAGATGCAATAATTGCTATTGGGGGCGGAGTTGCAGGTGATATAGCAGGTTTTGCGGCATCGAGTTATATGCGGGGTATTGATTTTATTCAAGTTCCGACAACTCTTTTGGCATGTGTTGACAGTTCCGTCGGGGGAAAAACCGCCGTGAATTCTTCTTTCGGGAAAAACCTTATAGGCTCTTTTTACCAGCCGAAAGCGGTTATTATCAACACAAATTTTTTGAAAACTCTTGATGAAAGAATTTTTAAAACAGGACTTGGCGAAGTTGTAAAATACGCATTTATTGAAAAAAGCTGCATGTGTCCCGATGACTTTAACCTTATTAATTTTTTGGATGCAAATTATAAAAAAATTCTTGATTATGATATGACAACATTAAAAGAATTGATTAAAATTTGTATTTCGCTAAAAATTTCCGTTGTGGAAAATGACGAAAAAGAATCAGGATTAAGAAGAATTTTAAACTTTGGTCACACATATGGTCATGCAATTGAAAAACTTACAAAATACAAAAAATACACCCACGGTGAATGTGTGGTTGCAGGAATTTATTTTTCTTTTAATCTTGCCCTGAAAAATAATCTTATTGACAAAAATTATATGTTTTTTATGCAGGATATTGTCAAAAAATTCAACTTTAAACAAATTCCTGATTTTGACCTGAAAAAAGTTATTCCCGTTATGAAAACAGATAAAAAAGCAACGTCAGACTTTATAAGATTTATTCTTCCTGTTGATTATTCAAAGGTAAAAGAATTTGAATTTAATGATCTTCTTACCATTTCTTAAAAATAAAAAATACTGCAAGGATTATAAATAAAAAGCCAACGAGATAATTCCAGCGGAACTGCTCTTTCAAATACCAGACTGAAAATCCGCTGAAAACAAGAAGGGTAATAACTTCTTGAATTGTCTTTAACTGAGCTGCGTTATAGACATCATAGCCTATTCTGTTTGCCGGAACCTGAAAACAATATTCAAAAAACGCAATTCCCCAGCTTGCAAGAATTACAAGAATTAATGCCGTATTTCTAAATCTTAAGTGTCCGTACCATGCAAATGTCATAAAAACATTTGATATTGTTAAAAGCGCAATGGGAGCTATATATTTTATCATTTAACCAGTCCTTCTGTCTCATTATATATTACCATATAAAAATCAGGACTGGTCATATTCGGATTTTTTTTCATAAATTTTTGGACGTCGAATTTTTCAAGATATTTGTCTAATTTATTAATTATTTTGGAATTTTCTTCGTGTTCGGCTTTTAGTTTATTAATATATGATCTTGTCATCATAAGAACTTCGTCTTCCGTCAACAAAGGAAGCCCGCCGATTTTTACTTCGTCCTGTTCTTCCTGTTCGAGGTATTTTTTTTCTTCTTTTTTCTGTTCTCTTGGCTGCTGATGTTTATTACTGTCTGAAGAAGTTGAAGATTCTATTTTTTTATTAAAGGGATTGTTTACTGAATTAAACATAAAAACCTCCTTTTATAATTATAACGGTTATTTTAATTATTATCTTAAAAAAATCATCCTGTTGATGTATTGTGTAGAAAAACATGTTAATTACGGTAGAAAACTCATGAGTTTTCTACAAATGTTTTTGTTTTTTGGTGTTTTCTACAATTTTAATATTTTTATTGAATTTTTTTCTACAAAACTTTCTACTATAAAAATTTAATAATAATAACCTTTTCAAATACTTTTCTACAAATATTTAAGGCTTATTATTACTGTTATATTTATAAATTTATTATTTTAAATATAATATTTAATAAATAAAAATTTTGAACAAAAAAACAAAAAGCCGAACTATAGTTTTTTAAACTTCTTTACATACGTTTGTTTTGAAAACATTTTTATTATAAAATTAATTTAAAGGATTATAAAAGGAGCTTTTAATGAAATTTATCATAAAAAAAGAAGATTTGTTTGACGGGATAAAGATAGTAGAGCGTGCAACAAGCATGAAGGCTTTGCAGCCGGTATTTATGAACATATTAATAGAAACTGTTGATAAAGGTACAATTAGACTTGTTGCAACAGATTTGGATTTGACTGTAACAGCATTGGTTGATGCTCAGGTTGAAGAAAACGGAAAAATTACTCTCCCTTCAAAAACATTGAATGAAATTGTTTCTAAATTAGGTAATAAATTAATAACCTTTGAAATGCCTGAAGGTGAAACAACCGTAAACATAACATGTCAGAATTCAAAATTTGATATTATAGGTATTTCGGCAGATGAATTTCCGCCGGAAGTTTACACTGTAGACTTGAACGACGAAGAAAGTTTTGAAATTGAATTAAAACCGTTTTCAAAAGCTGTGAGACAGGCAGGTTTTGCTGCTGCAAGTTATGAAACCAGCAATCTTTTGTCAGGTATTGTTTGTGATATATCAAATCAGGTTCTTGAAATTGCATCTACGGACGGAAACAGACTTGCACGTGTTAGAGAACATATTGATAACAAAGACAATAAAAATAAACAGCTTATTATTCCTGCAAAAACTCTTAATGAGTTCATAAAAATGAGCGCTTATATAGATGAAGAAAGCGTACGTATTTATACGGAGAAAACAAAATTAATAATTAAATCAGAAAGAACAATGACTATTTCAAGACTTCTTGACGGTCAATTTCCGAAATACAATCAGTTAATTCCGTTAGAAAGTCCGAAACAAGCTATTGTAAATGTTTCTCAATTGATATCTGCGCTTGAACGTGTTTCAATTATGGTTAATGAAAAAACAAGCATTGTAAAAATGAATTTTGAAGACAATGTATTAACCTTGAATGCAGATAAATCCGATTCAGGTAAATCAGAAGAAAAGATTGATATTCAATATACATCAGAACCATTGTTGATTGCATTCAATTACAAATATGTTTTGGAAGCCTTAAAAAACATTGATTGTGATGAGGTAAAAATAGGGTTAAATACAGGATTATCAGCAACGGTATTAAGACCGAACAGCGAAGAAGATTTTGTATGCTTGATAATGCCTGTTCAAATAAGATAATAAATCAAAATATCCATAGTGCCATGAGGCACGCCTTTTTTCTAGCCTTTGAAATATAAGGCTTTTTTTTATACAAAATTTTTTAAACTACTTTGAAATTTCCACGCCCTTGTTGTAAAGACAATTTTCAGTTTTACAACCTTGCCACGGTCGCTCCGTTCCCTCACAAATAAATATTTACCACGGGTAATCGTCTTTGAATTCCCAGTTATCAAGCCAAAAAAGAAGAGTGCATCCGTGACGGACATAAGTTTCGCTGTCCTCGTTGTAATCTTCACCTTCATAAGGTTTGCATGCAATAGTTGTGGTTTCTGTACCATGATTACCGTCCGGATAATTTATGGGAAAGCCGGATTTAATATCTTCTCGGGTTATTCCTTCTGTGTAACCGTAAGGCAAGAGCCCTTTTGACATATTATTTCCTCTCAACATTACAAAACCAAAATAATCTCTGCCTTTTATACGATTTTTATTAAGATTAGTCGTAAGGGTAAACGAAATATTAGAGAGATAAGAGTAGTTTGCAATAGAAACACCTACGCCGTCCGATAAAATAAAATTGTAAGAATATGCCCCTGATGAAGCCATATTACAGTTTGTGTTGGCTTCAGATCCTGTGCCGCAATCCCTCGTTATTTTTAAATACGGTCTTAAATATGTATCTACAAACCACTTTGAATTTTCTGCCTCATTATTGGTATATTTAACAAGCTGCCAGTTATTCGGATCTCCAAAATCCGCCTGAGCAAGTTTTATTGCTTGTGCTATTTCTGCGTACGCCTTTTTAACCTTCGTTGCTGTTGCTTTTTTCTGGTAATTTGCAATCAACGTAGGAATTGTCATCGCCGCAACTACGCCGATAATAGCTAGGGTTATTAAAACTTCTGCTAAGGTAAAACCAATTTTTTTCATGTTTCTCTCCTTTATTTATAAATCCTATATTTCAAATCAATAATGGTAAAACAAAATGTCAATGTCATTGATTTTATATAATGTCAGTATAGCTGATAATATAAAAATGAACAATGAATATTTACAAAAATTTGCAAAACATCTTAAAAAATTGAGAAAAGAAAATAATATAAAACAAGATGATTTTCTTGCAGTTGATGGAATTTCCAGATCTACCATTGCAATGGTAGAAACCGCAAAAACAGATATTACGCTTTCCAAACTGAAAATAATAGCAGATGTTTTAAAAATAAAACCAAAGGATTTGCTTGATTTTGAATAGAATTTATTAAAAAGTAATCAGAAAATAAAAGGATAATCCTCCGGGATTTTCCAGCCGTTTAACTCTATCAATTTTGTACAGAGAGCTCCACCTTCACTTTTACTGTCATAACATCCGTTACCAACAGCGGAGTGCTTTGCACCTTCAATTGTACCGTCCCAGCCGTATGCATAAGTTGCAAAACCCGGATTGGTAACATATTTAAATTCATCCCTATTTTCCATTTCCTTAAAAAGTGTTGGCTGAAATCTGAAGAAAAACATATTTTTTCCCATTTGTTCTGAATCCGTTCCAATAATTTTTGGGTCAAAATAATAACGTACATCATAAATATACGGAGGAAAAGTTAACACAGTGCCATCCAAAAGATATAAAGCAAGGCAATCTCCTTCATCCGAAATAAAAATTTTTTTTACTTTTTCTACTTTTAAATATTCTGCCAAATAAGTCTCATACCACTTAAGTAAATCCTCATAGGTTGCAGTCCCGTTTGGTGATATTCCAAAAGTTTTCCAAGTTGAAGTTTCTCCGTTTTCTATTGTAGATAATTTTATAGCCTGATTCATTAAAGAATAAACTTTGACCAGTTTATTTTCAATAACTTTTTTTCTGTAATTTTGAATAAGCGTCGGAATAGTCATAGCCGCTACAACGCCTATAATTGCCAACGTTATTAAAACTTCTGCTAATGTAAAAGCACTTTTTCTCATAATAATCCTTTCAATTTTTTGGTTCTATGTATAGAAATCCAAGAAAGATTTTATCATTAAAATTCTATATATGCAACATGTAAATTCTAAAAAGTCTGAATTAATTTTTAAGGCACTTTCAGAAGTGTTGAAAGAGGAAAGAATAAAGCAAAATAAATCTATCAGGATATTAGCTGATGAATTTGATTTGCAGAAATCTCTTATAAGCCGTTTGGAAAACTGTGTAAATGAACCGAAATTGATATCTTTATGGTCTGTGTGTGAAGCATTGGGGCTAAAACCGTCAGAACTTATGAAAAGGATAGAAGAATATCTTCCGAAAAATTTTTCACTTATTGAAAAATGAAAAGTTTTAACATAAAATATAAGTATGAAAGAAAGAGCAAAAGATTATTATGTAAATGAAGGATATTCCTGTTCTGAGAGTATAGTTCGTGCGGCAATAGATGAGGGATTGTGTCCGAAGGACTTGCTTCCTTGTGCAACGACATTTTCAGGCGGAATGTCCTCAGGGTGCCTTTGCGGCACAATTGCTGGATCTCAAATAGTTTTGGGCTATAATTTCGGCAGGGAAAATACAAAAGGAAACGAAGTTACAGCACGTCAAAAAGCAGCAGAATTTTTGGAAGAATTCAAAAAACGCAATAAATTTACCTGCTGCAGAATTTTGTCCAAAGATGTTCCTCCCGAGAATAAAAAAGCTCATTGTTCAAAATTTGTTTCCGATGCTGGGGAAATTCTTGAATCCATATTAAAGGTTAAAGTTTAATGAAAAAAATATTGGATAAATTAAATTTTCTGACTGCCGGAATGCCTCTTGCGACAGGAAAAGGCAGCTATCCGGAAGCTTTTGGTATATTGAAAGACTTAAATCTTGACGGTATGGAGATGGAATTTGTCCACGGGGTCAGAATTACCGATAAATCAAAAGATTTTATAAAAAATAATTCAGAAAACTTTGTCATAACCGCACATGGCCCTTTTTATATTAATCTGAATTCCAAAGAAGAAGAAAAAATTGACGCAAGTGTCGGGAGAATTATTGATACTGCAAGGGTTGCAGAGGATGTAGGAGCTTACAGTATAACCTATCATGCGGCTTTTTATATGGGTAAAGATAAAGAAACCGTTTACAACCAGGTTAAAAATCAGACACAGAGAATTGTTGATATTTTGGAAAAAGAAAAAATAAATGTTTGGATTAGACCTGAAACAACCGGAAAACCGACACAATGGGGTGATTTTGAAGAAATTATAAGACTTTCAAAAGAGTTTGAACAGGTTTTGCCGTGCATTGATTTTTCTCATATTCATGCAAGAACAGGCGGTCAATATAATACTTATGACGAAATAGCACACGTTTTGGAAAGAATTGGAAAAGAACTCGGAACAAGAGCATTGGAGAATTTTCACGGACATCTTGCAGGGATTGAATATACTGAAAAAGGCGAGCGCCAGCACCTTATTCTTGAAGAATCCGACATGAATTATCAAGCTGTTTTAAAAGCTTTGAAAGATTTTAACGTCAAAGGCGCGCTTGTTTGCGAAAGCCCGAATATTGAAGGCGATGCTCAGATTTTGAAAGAATATTATTATTCTTTGTAATGTTTTTTCATTTCGTCTATGCTGTCACCGCCGAATTTTTGCATTAATTCATCAGCCATTACACATGCAATTCTTGCTTCAGCAACTACGGAACACGCTTCAACAGCGCAGGTGTCGGAGCGTTCAAAGTGCGCCTCACACATCTGAAGAGTTTTTTTATCAACTGTCTTTAAAGGTTTTACCATAGTAGGAATAGGTTTCATAACAGCACAAACAATTAAATCTTCACCGTTTGTCATTCCGCCTTCAATTCCGCCGGCGTTATTTGTTTTGCGGATAAATTTTCCGTTTTCAAAAAATATTTCGTCATGGTATTCGGAACCCTTTTTTCCGAGAGGGTTTTCACCAATTTCAACGGCTTTTATTCCGCCAACAGACATAACACATTGAGCAAGTTTACCGTCTAATGCTCTGTCCCATTGGACATAAGATCCAAGACCAATGGGGAGATTTTGAATTTTAATTTCAAATTTTCCGCCAAGCGAATCACCCTGATCTTTTGCCATATCTATTTCTTTTTCAAAATTTTCTGTAACAGAACCTATTTGTAAAATTTTTGAAGAAAAAGTTATACCAAATTCTTTTAAAAGAAGTTTTGCCACGGCTCCGACAGCAACCTCAATTGCTGTTTTTCTGGCGCTTGAACGTTCGAGAACATCTCTCAAATCAGAAAGATTATATTTTACGCTTCCCGCAAAATCCGCATGACCAGGACGGAATTTTGTAAACGGCGGTTTTTCGTTGAAATCTTTGTTGTAAATAACAAGACATAAAGGGGCGCCTGTTGTTTTGCCATTGTGAATTCCTGCGGTTATTTCAACGGTATCTGTTTCCAGCTGCATTCTTGAGCTTCTGCCGTAACCTTGTTGGCGGCGCCTTAATTCATTGTTGATAAAATCAATATCAACCGTCAGGTTTGACGGAACTCCGTCTATTATTGCTGTTAAACATTTGCCGTGGCTTTCGCCGGCTGTTAAAAATCTGAAATTATTTAGCATATCTTAAGAAAATTTGTTCCTTTGTCTGCATTAATTCTTCAATAACTTTCCAGTCGCCGTTCGGCTGTTTTTGGACTATTTGATATGTTTTCAGCCAATAAGTTTCGCCTGTCGGCTGGCGTTCGGCGCTTACTTTATAGCCGTTAGCAACTTTTGTAACCGTTATATTACGATATGAGTTTTTGTATTTTCTGAGTTTTGCCGTGGCCTGACCTAATTTTAACTGTTTCATATAAGTTGCGGTATTTGTGCTCACATTTACAAGAGAGCCGTCAGGTTTTACAACCTGTCGGATAATTTTTGCATTCGGTGAATAAAATTCCGGAATGGTTGTGCTATAAGTGTTGGCCGCATTTACATATTTATTGAAAAAAGCTTTTGCATCTGCCGCATCATCAGCAAGGGTTTGTATGCCCGTAAACATAATTAATATAAAAATTGTTGATAAAAATTTTTTCATGTTTTTCTCCTACATATATACAACGAAAAACAAAGTTTTGTTGTTCATTTTTTAGTATAGCATAATATCCTTTGTTTAAACAAGGTCTAAAGCGGTTAGGTCGTTTTCCAGAAGATTTTTTTGGAATTTTTCACATTCCTTTATAAGATTTTTCACTTCTTGAAATTTTTCATTATGCAAAACCGGCGACAAATCTTTTATTTCGTTGAGCTGAATTTTATAAAATTCATGATTTTTTTCTGAAATTTTAATAAAATCAACATCTTCAAACAAATCCAGCAACGTCAAAACAGTTTCAACGGATTTGCCGAGAGCGCTGGAGCAGCGCAGAAAATTAACTTTTCCCTCATTATTATGTTCTGCATAGCGGAGCATTTTTATAAAAGTTGTTAAGAATTCTTTGTCATCAAAATATTTTATGTTGTAGTTCATAAAATGAATGGATGAAGGGTGAGCTTCTTCAATAATATATTCAAAAGTTTCTTTATCCGCAGGATAGTCAAAAAACATCAAAGCGTCACACGGCGTGACTTTTTCTCTTGTAAAAGTTTTTGTAATAAGGTTTGAAAAAGGGGTTAGCAAATCTTTTACGGCTTTGCTTTCCGCAAAAATCATTATATTTTGTTTGGAATTTTTGACGTAATCGTTTACGAGCGGCAAAATATTTGTTTTTTTGCGGTGGTCGTAAAGTTTCAAGCCAACTTCTTGCGGTTCATCATCCTTTAAAAGCTCGGAGTGTATGTCATCAATAATCAATTGAACGCTTATATTGCCGTTATATTCATTAATTTGCGGATGAAAAGCAATATCTATCATATCACCCGGTACAAGAGAAATGTCGCCCATCTGCCAGCGGACACAGGTAAATTCACATGTTCCTGATTGAACGGTAAGCCTTAAATGGTCTTTATTTTCACCCATAAGTCTTTTTTCTTTAATTTTTAAATTTTTCATTGCAAAAATCGGACTCGGGTTTGAAGCGCCAAAAGGTTCCATTTGGGAAATTTCTTCAACAAGTTCAACACTTATATCCGTCGGATAAACTTCCATATCTACATCAATAAACGGTTTTAATTCCTGTCCGTTAAGCATTTCTTTTATGGTTTTATTCAGAGCTGATTTTACCTGTTCAAAAGAGGATTTTTCCTTGGAAAAATATAAGCCTGCCGCAAGTTTATGACCGCCGAATCCGTCTAAAAGTTCTGAATTGGCGCTTATAATATCATATAAAGAAAGCCCATCTACACCGCGTGCAGAGCATCTGAATTGTTGGGTTTCTTCGGAATATGTCATTAAAAATGTAGGTTTATAATATTTTTCAACAAGTTTTGACGCAACAATACCGATAATTCCGATATGCCATTCGGGTTTGTAAAGAATAATCGCAGGATTTCTGTTGCCTTCTTGTTTAAGCATTTCTTCCGCTTCAAGAAACATATTCTGGCAGAGTTCTTGCCGGACTTTGTTAAAGTTATTCAAAGATATTACAGATGTTTCAATTTCCTGTTTGTTGTCTGAAATAAGGATTTTAACAGCATCTTCAACGGTATCAAGACGTCCGGAGGCATTTATTCTCGGGGCAACACCAAAGGCTATGTTTTCGGAGGTTATACCTTTTTCAACTTTATATCCGGCACTTTCCAAAAGTCTTTTTATACCGTAATGTTTGCCCTGAGAGATTAACTCCAGCCCTTTAGCAACAAGGTATCTGTTTTCACCGACAAGAGGAACAATATCGGAGATTGTTCCGACAGCGACAAACGGCAGGATTTCATATACAAATTCTGTTTTGTTATAGTGTTTCAAAAGCCCCTGAGCAACTTTGAATGCAACACCGACACCGGCAAGAGATGTCAAACTTTCAATATCTTTTGCCGTCAGATTTTCATCCAGAGCATTGGGCGCTTTCGGGTTTATTATGGCAAAAGCTTTCGGAAGTTCTTCGGGCGCTTCATGGTGGTCTGTAATAATTACATCAATCTTAAAACTGTTTATAAAATTGACAGCCTCAATATCACTAATTCCGCAGTCAACAGAGATTATGACTTTCGGTTTTACGGTTGTCATAAGTTTTACAAGAGCTTTTGTGTCAAAGCCGTGGCCTTGTTTTTCTCTGTCAGGAATGAAATAATTTACGTCTGCCCCTAAATATTTAAAAGTTTTGTATAAAAGAGATGTGGAAGTTACACCGTCAGCGTCAAAATCACCGTATATAACAATTTTTTCGTTATTATCAATGGCGCTTGAAAGTCTTTCGATTGTTTTTTCCATATCAACAAAAACATTCGGGTCATACGGCGTCATCTCAAGCGGATGAAGAAATTCTCGGATTTCTCTGTAGGTTTTTATTCCGCGTGAAAATAAAAGCCTTTTTATTAAAGACTTTTCTCCGCTTTTATCTTCTTTTATCCTCCACTCTTTCAACATATCTACATAATATCATAAATAATAAGTTTATGTTAAATAATTTTACACATCCTCTTGTTTTTAAAAATGACGCGTGTTATATATTTTACATAGGACAATAAAGATGAGAATAAATAATATTACATATACCCCGGCAGTAAATTTTACTGCCAAAAAACGGGAGGTAAAAAATAATCATTATGTATCACCTTTTCGTGCCGGATTAACAACCGCAGTAATCTGGGGTGGGTTCGGTGTTGTCTTTGAACAGGTTTCAAAAAAACTTACAAAAGCATTGAAATCCGATAAAAAATCATCCCTTGTATTAAATGGCGGATGTGCGCTGGTTTTTGGGATGATTGACGGAATTAAAACAGCTATAAGAAATAAAAAAGCGGCTGAATAACAGCCGCTCATTTTTGTATGATTTTTATAATTATTTGTCATCCAATGCTGCAACGCCCGGAAGAGTTTTTCCTTCAATAAATTCCAAAGAAGCTCCGCCGCCTGTTGAAACATGGGTGAAATCTTCAGCATGGCAGAATTTTTTAGCTGCGGATACTGAATCACCACCGCCGATAACGGATATTGCCCCGTTTTTGGTTGCTTCAACAATTGCTTTTAATACAGCTTTTGTACCTTCTGCAAATGCAGGATTTTCAAATGCGCCTACAGGGCCGTTCATCAAAATGGTTTTTGAATCTTTAATCACATCTGCAAAAGCTTTTTGAGATTCAGGGCCTGCATCAACACCTTCAAATCCGTCAGGAATATTTTTGATATCAACAACTTTATTTGTTCCGTTGCCTGAAAAGTCGTCAGTCACTAGAACATCTGTTGCCATAACCAATTTAACGCCTTTATCGTTAGCTTTCTTTTCAATAGCTTTTGCAACATCCAATTGGTCATCTTCGCAGATTGAATTACCGATTTTTCCGCCGTTAGCTTTTACAAAGGTATAAGCCATACCGCCGCCGATAATTAAGTTGTCAACCTTATCAATCAAGTTTTCCAAAACACCGATTTTTGATGAAACTTTAGCTCCGCCTACAACTGCAGTGAATGGTCTTGTCGGGTTGTCAAGTGCTTGAGATAAGCATCTTAATTCTTTTTCCATTAAAAGACCTGAAACAGCCGGTTTTAAAACCTTTGCAAGTTTAGCTGTTGATGTGTGGTTTCTGTGCGCTGCACCAAATGCGTCATTTACATAGAAATCGCCGAGTTTTGCAAGTTCGTTTGCAAATGTCATATCATCATCTTTTGCTTCTTCTGCTTTGTAGTAGCGGATGTTTTCCAATAAAGCAACCTGACCGTCTTGTAATTTTTCGAGTTCTTTTTCTGCGCCTTCGCCGACAGGAGTTGATACAAATAATACGTCTTCTCCCAAAACTTTTGATAAATATTTTGCAACAGGTGCTAAAGAAAATTCAGGATTTGCTTCACCTTTAGGTCTGCCAAGGTGTGCCATAAGAATGATTTTTGCGCCTTTTTCTTTTAAGAAATTGACTGTCGGTAAAATTGCCTGAATTCTAGTGTCGTCAGTTACGTTTTTGTCTGCATCCAAAGGAACATTAATATCAACTCTCACTAATGCTCGTTTTCCTTTGATGTCACCTAAATCTTTAATTGATTTTTTCATAAAATTCTCCTTCTTTTATACAATTATTTTACCTAAAACATAAAATTTTCGCAAAAACTAATTTTCACCTGACTGACTAATTTTAAAAATCAAAAAAGCGCGGATAACATGGGTTTAAAGAAAGGATTTATTTTATGAAAAAACATTTATGGTTTATTGCAATCTGTTTAATAGCTTTTGTCGCCGGATATTCAATTAATAGTAAGGCCATATCAGACACGGGTTACAGAGTTGCGGTTGTTGATGTCCAGTCGTTAATTTCCAAATCTTCTCAGGTTACTGCATTAAAAGCCGAACAGCAAAAAAAATTGGATACAATGAAAGCAACGGTTGATAAGGCAAGAGCGGAAATTGCCAAAGAAACTGATCCTGTAAAAATTTCACAATTAGAAGAAAAATACAGAAATGAAATTAATAATCAAAAGGTTGCGCTCGATAATGAATACAATGCAAAGTTGATGCAGATAGATTCAAATATTAAGGCAATTGTTGTTGAAAAAGCTAAGGGATTGAATTATAACCTTGTTTTGCCTAAAAATATCGTACTTTACGGCGGTGATGATATAACATCCGAAGTCGCAAAATCTGTTAAATAATAAAAAATCCGGAGATTTGTCTCCGGATTTAGTTTTTTACGTAAATTGTCAGCATATCTTCTTTATCACCATAGTGTGAAAAAGTTATTTTACCGCGTTTTTTTAGTGTAATTAAACCTGTAATGTAGGGATTTTTAATACTGTTATCCGGCCTGTAAGAATATTTGTAAAAAGTTAAATCGGTATCATTTAACAATAAAACGGTTTTTTCCTTAAACCAGCCTTTTTTGATTGTAATTTTGCCGTCATTAAATTGAGAAATTTTTATAATTTCAACATCAGGAAATATTTTTTGAACTTCTTCAATTGTCAAAGGTTTTTCTGAAAAAATGCCATTTTCGTAAACGATTTCGTTGATTTCCAAATCGGCATTGTTTACGGCAATCAGTTTGCCTTCAAATAAAAATTCAAAATTTGAGGTCAAAGGAACTGCGATTTTTCCGTCATTGTAATAATATTCAGAATAACCGCCGGATCCGGGTGACATTTTTTTTGTCAAAACAATTTTGTCTTCAGCCATTCCGCCTTTATCCCAGACTTTTGTTTCTGTTGAATAAACAGCCTGTTCATTTTCTTTTATGCTGTCAAATTCGTAAGCCTGCACCATTTGAATTCCAAAGAAAATGGCGGAAAATAAAATAAGTAATTTCTTAAACATAAAAAACTCCTTTCTCATAACTTCCATGTCAAATTTACCATGAAAGTATGAGATTTTAAAGAAAAGGCAATAAAAAACGGTCAAAATTTTACAATTGACCGAATTTCCCTTTTTTTGTATAAACCTTAAGGATACATTCTGGTTTATACTTTGTTACTAAGATTTATTATAATTTTTATATCTGTAACTTAACATACTGTATGAATCTACATCAGAAGATGAGTCATCACCATAAAAAGTTGACATATCAGTTGCACGCCTATGATTAAATTCATCAATTTTTTCCTGACGGGAGGCCTCCAGACTGTATGCTGAGATTTCCGCACTTGTTATTTTACCGTCGTGGTTTGTGTCCATTTCATCAAAATGTTCAAGAATGTTGTTTATTGTATCTGATGAAAGTCCTGAGGCGCCGGAAGCCGCAAGCTGAGTTAATTGTGCCCGTGTGAGCCCCTGTGTTGATAACATATTTGTATAATTTGTAATTTCATCGGAGCCTATTACACCGTCGCCGTCTTTATCAATAGCGTTAAAGTTGGTTTGCAGATAAGATGCAAAACTCTGGTTAAGATTTAAATAATTTTTTGAATCAGTTCTTGCGTTTGAAATGCTGTCTAATGTGACACCATCGGGGTTAAGTTGTGCAAGATAAGAATATGTATTTGTTAAGCCGGCATAAATGCCTGTGAGTAATGAGTTTCCTGAATAATTTGACATAATTTTGTCCTTTATATTTATACTACCTCACATATATATTAATAATTTTTTT
>CALVER010000014.1 GCA_944326625.1 Candidatus Gastranaerophilales bacterium
TTCGGAGCGTTAGCGAAAAATTTTTGAAAATTTGTTATCATACCTCAGAAATTAGTTTTTATGTGAAATATCTGTTTATTGCAAAAGATAGATTTATGAATTACAATATATGTGTAGAATGAAAGGAGAGTTTATTATGTGGGAAAAAGACATTAATATTAACGATATTCGTGAAATCAGAACACGCACGTCAGTATTTTTCGGCGTAGGTGCAATCAAAAAAATTGAAGATATCGCAAAAGATTTGAAAACAAAAGGCATTGATAAAGTCATTGTAATGTCAGGACGAAATGCCTATAAAGCAACAGGCGCATGGGATTATGTTGAAAAAGCGCTTAAAAATAACGGTATAGATTATGTAAATTACGATCAGGTAACACCGAACCCGACAACACACCACGTTAACGATGCAGCAAAAATCGCCCGCGAATTCGGTGCAAAATGCGTCATCGCAATCGGCGGCGGCTCACCGACAGATGCCGGCAAATCAGTTGCTATTCTGCTTGAATATCCCGACAAAAACGCTAATGATATATACGAATTCAAATTTACACCGGAAAAAGCCGCACCTATCGTTTCTATCAACCTTACACACGGTACCGGTACCGAAACTAACAGATTTGCCGTTGTAACTGTTCCTGAAAAGAATTTCAAACCTGCAATTGCTTATGACTGCATCTACCCGATGTATGCAATTGATGATCCGCAATTGATGACTAAATTGTCACCGAAACAAACCCGCTACGTTTCAATTGATGCGGTAAACCATGTTGTTGAAGCGGCTACAAGTACCGTTACATCGCCTTATGCAGTTACTCTTGCACGTGAAGTTATTGCTGACGTCGCAAAATATCTGCCTAAAGCAAATGAAAATCCTGATGATTTAGAGGCAAGGTATTTCCTGGCTTATGCGGCAATGATGGGCGGGGTATGTTTTGATAACGGTTTGTTACATTATACACACGCGCTTGAACATCCTTTGAGCGCCGTCAAACCCGAACTCGCACACGGGCTGGGGCTTGCAATGCTTTTGCCTGCGGTTATTAAAGTAATTTACAAAGACAGAGCAAATATCCTCGCAGATATTTTATCACCGATTGTTCCGGGTCTAGCCGGCAATCCCGATGAAGCTGAAAAAGCTGCAAAAGGCGTTCAGGATTGGTTATTCTCAGTCGGCGTAACCGAAAAACTTACAGACGAAGGCTTTACTGAAGGTGACGTTGAAAAACTCGTTGATTTGGTCTATACTACACCTTCATTAAGCGGTCTTTTAGACATTGCACCGTCAGGAAACGGCCGCGGGGTGGTTGAAGAAATTTACAAAAATTCTTTAAGACCTCTATAAGTTTTAAAAGCCCTCAATTTTGAGGGCTTTTATTTTTTCATTTTTTTAAGTAATTCTTTTTTCTCATCCGAAATTCTATAAGATTCACAGGCTTTTTGAATTGATTTATTATAAACCCATTTTGAAATATCCGACTTTTTAAAATATTTCAGGGTTTTGTCCCAATATTTTACAAAACAAATCGAAAATGCCCACGCAACGGCCATTTTGGCGTAATAGCCGTCATGATTGATTTTATCTAAAATTTCAATGACTCTGTCAATATATTCATCATCCAAAAAATAATCCAATAACATAACAACGCCAAAACGAATTTCGTATTCTTTGTCGGAATTTAAATAATCTTTTAAAAATTCCCAGACAAGCGATTTATTTTTATTTGTAAACTTCAAATTTGAACAAACAACGTCACACACCCCCCAGCTTGTAATTTTCGGAACAAATTCCCTGAGCAAAACAAGCCTCTCCGCTGCATCAATTTTTGCATAACCTATCAAAAGCCCCTGTATCATTAATTCTTCATAATACAGGTCATCTTTATAATTCCGCCAGCCGGAAGTTTTGGATAATTCCTTTGCAATTCTTCTGATATCCGGAACCCTGACCCCCAGAACATTATCTATATTAGGCACAAGAGCCGAATGAAATTTTTGATATTTTTTATCTTGAAGCTCTAAAAGTCTTTTTCTCACGTTCATTGCTGATAAACCAGTTCCCTTATGTATTTTTTAATTGACGGTGTAATTATCAAATCCGGTTCCGTCATACAAAATTCGTCCAAAATTGTAATGGCTCTTTTTGTTTCACCCTTTTGTGCATACAAAACCCCGAGCATAACTTTGTTTAATGGATTAGAACCGTCTGAATATTTTACAATCTGTTCATCAACAGTGCCAAGAGCCTTAAAGGTTTTGGCAAGGTTTTGATAATATTTAAAGCTTAAACTATACTGTTTCAAAGCTCTCTGAAAACAATCAAGCGCGTAATCAGGATAACCTATTATAAGATAAACTTCACCGAGATTGTTATAATAAACGGCGGTTGCCTGAGTATTCGGATTTAAGCTTATGGCAATTTTATACTCTTGAATTGCCGCATAATAACATTTTTCATTTACATACATCAAACCCAAATTATTGTGCATATAAGCATTTTTTTCAGCATCAATAACATATACATCGGGCTTTTTATATGCCGATGTTAAAAAAGACATAAGTATTAATGCTGTTAAACAAAACTTTTTCATTACACAATTATTAATTTTTTTCTACAAAATTTCAAGCTGCAAACCTTCTTTTGCCATTATGACATTATCAGGAAATTTTTGAGAATAATGTTCATTAATTCTGTTGAGTTTTTCATCGTCATAACCGGGTTCAAAATGGAAAAATACAAGTTTCCCGGCATTTGATTGTCTTTGGGCTTCAACTGCCATATCAAAGGTGGAATGCCCGTAGCCTTGTTTCGGAGAATACTGATTCAGATAATCTTCCGTTGTATATTGCGCATCGTGGATAAGTACGTCACAATTCCTTGCAAAATCAACCAATTTTTTATCCCCGCCCAGATAACTTTCTTTATCCGTAGCATATACAACCGATTTTCCTTTATAATAAATTTTATAAATCATAACCCCCTCTTGCGGATGGGCGTAAGACTTGTAACACGAAATTACAACGTCGTCAGGCAGAATATTTTCCTGAGATTTGCAGATAATAGGCTCCGACCCGTGTCTTAAGATAATCAAATCATTTGACGAGATATTTTTGATATCAAGTTTTCCTGCAATATCACCCAGATCCAGCGGAAAAGTTTTTCCGAACAAAACATTTGACAATTCATCGGACAAATTTTCTTCTTCGCAAACAGAACCGAAAACCGAAAGAACGGTTGATTTCAGATGCAGAGGTCTGAAAAACGTAAAGCCCTGAATATGATCTTGATGAATATGTGATAAAAGCACCGTAGCCCTGACAGGTGTTCTTTCTTCAGGAGTAAATCCCGACGTAATATATTTTTCCATAAGTTCATCGCCGACACTTATCATGCCTGTTCCGGCATCAAGAATAATCAAATGCCCGCCGGCGTTCACCTCTACGCAGGCAGTATTGCCGCCGTATTCCAAAAAATCTTTAGAAGAAATAGGATAACTTCCTCTGACGCCTCTGAATTTTAAACTGAATTCACTCATTAACACCTCGCTGTTTTTTGATTACAAAAACTCCGTTTTGATCTTTTTCTTCACCACTGTAGATTGATGATGCAAACACCATAAGTTTTGCAAGTTTTTGAACATTTTTCAAACGTGTTTCCTTAAATTCTATATTAAATATAACTTTATTTCTTCTGTTTTCAATATTTATAACCCTGAAAGCATTGGGATAAGACACGAGAGAAGGTGTGCTTACATACAAAACATTATTATTTTGTGTAATTTTCGCGGCATGGTAGTGACCCGTAAAAACACCTATAGGGTTTTTATATTTTTCAATAATTGCCTGCACCTCTCCGGCATTTCTCATCCTGTGATTAGGACTCGGAAACGGCTCAATAACAGGTACATGCATAAAAATAAGAACAATATCTTTTTGAGAATTCTTTAATTCTTCATCCAGCCACTTCAACTCCTCCGGATAAATATAACCGTTAGCCGTAATTTCCGTATCTATAATACTGTCAAGAACAATAACTTTATAACCCTTTTTCGGTACAAAAGAATAATAAGGCTTTTCAAAAGTAAAATTAGGATTATTTTCCCTCAGAATACTTAAATACATACTTTTTGTAAGATATCCGCCCACGCATATATCATGGTTTCCGAAAGCAAAATACCATGGAGCATTCAAATTTTTTAAATGCGGCAAGACTGCATGAAGTTCTTTTTCAAAAGGTTTGTCTATCAGGTCGCCTGTAAACATAACAAAATTGATATTTGGAATTAAATTAACCTGTTCGATTGCATCATCCAAAAGCTTTGGAGATTCTGCCGTCATCTTAAATGTCGTATTAGGTGCATCTTTCAAAAAATGGTCATCGGAAATCTGCACAAATTTAAGACCTGACGCATTTGTATATCCTTGCACCCAAAACAGCATTATCCCGACAAGGATAAAGGTGAATACCCAGTTTTTTAATTTAGTTAAAAATTTTTCTTTTCTGCGTCCCATCTACTTCCCGATTTTAGCTTTTATCTCATTATACTTTGAATTAACCGTTTTGTCGTCATCAAAGAGGAGGATTGATTTATCAAGATTATTCAACGCTTCGTTGTAATTTCCGAGCCCGTCATAACAAAGTCCGATATATTTATAGATTTCAGCCGTCTGAATTTCCGGAGTCAATTTTTCAAGTTTATCTTTTGCCTGCTGGTATCTTTTCATGTTGTAAAGGATTTTTCCTTCCAAAAATCTGTTATCAATAGAATTTTCCAATGCGATTGCGGTTAAAATATCACTTAACGCATCATCATTATTATTTAAATTTGCTTCACAGCGTGCTCTTAGGGCGTATGCAAAATCATCCTGCTGATTAAGTTTAAGATACTGATTCAAATAAGTGACAGCCTGCTGAAAATTTCCGAGTTCAAAGTAGCAGATTGCGATTTCAAGATAACACTGATTAAAATTCGGTTTTTCATTAACTGATTTTACAAAAAAGCTTATTGCCTGAGTATAATTTTTATTTTGGCGGTGGAATTGTCCCAGAAAATAATATGCCCAATAATCTTTTCCGTCGGTTAAAGCTGTCAATTCACCAGCTTTGTTGCCTGCTTTTTTATAATTTACGGCCTGTTTTACGGCATTACTTTTGGGAAGGATGAACGAAGTATTTTTACCTTCGATAATTTGCTGCAAGCCGTTTTTTAAGTCTTGCACCGTTACGTTATTCGGTTCAATAGATAAAATATTATCAAGATATTTAATTGCTTCCGTATAATTTCCTTCAATACAGTAATTCGTTGCTATGTCAAAATAATCCTCAGTCATTTCATTAGCAAACGCAAACGGACATAATAACGCAAAAAATAATCCTGTTAAAATCAGTTTTTTCATAACAGGATTATATCATAAAATTTAAGAATTTTTCTAAATATTCATCACTTTAAGGATTTGGGTCAAATCCGCGGGCGTTTTCTTGACATCCGCATTAGAATATTTAATGGCATTATCAGGATCTTTCAAACCGTTTCCTGTCAAAATGCAAACGATTTTTGATCCCGGTTTAACTTTATCTTTGAATTTAATCAAACCTGCAACTGATGCAGCGCTTGCGGGTTCTGCAAGAACGCCTTCAGTTGATGCAATCAGCTTATAAGCTTTTACGATTTCTTCATCCGTCACAAAGTTAATCATACCGTTGCTTTCATCACGTGCGGCTTCTGCTTGTTTCCAGCTTGCGGGATTGCCTATTCTTATGGCTGTTGCAAGGGTTTCAGGGTGCACAATTCTTTCGCCTTTAACAATTGCGGCAGCGCCTTCGGCCTCAAATCCCATCATTTTCGGCAATTTTTTGGACTTGCCGAGTGAATAAAATTCCTTGTAACCTTTCCAGTACGCCGTAATATTTCCGGCATTTCCGACAGGTATAAAATGATAATCCGGCGCATCACCAAGTGAATTACAAATTTCAAACGCGCCTGTTTTTTGACCTTCAATTCTATAGGGATTGACGGAATTTACAAGTGTAATCGGGTAATTATCGGAAATTTTTCTGACCATTTCAAGCGCCTCATCAAAATTCCCCTGAATAGCAATAATTTCAGCGCCATACATCATAGCTTGAGAAAGTTTTCCGAGTGCTATATAACCGTCGGGGATAAGTACATAAGTTTTTAAGCCTCCTTTTGCCCCGTATGCTGCCGCAGATGCGCTTGTATTGCCGGTTGACGCACATATTATAGCCTCAGAACCTTCTTCTTTCGCTTTGGAAACCGCCATTGTCATGCCGCGGTCTTTAAAGCTGCCTGTAGGGTTTGAACCTTCAAATTTCAAATAAATTTCAGCCTCCAAACCTATTTTGCGCGCCAAATTGTCCGCTTTAATCAATGGAGTATTACCTTCATTCAAAGTTATAACCGGAGTTTTTTCGTTTACCGGAAGATATTCCCTAAAAGTATTTATAAGTCCTTGATAATACATAATTTACACCTGCACTCTTATTAAACTGTTAACGTTATTGATGAAACTGCTTTCTTCAAAAGCTCTGACGGCGTTTTGCATATCTTTTTCCCTGCAAATTTCCGTAATCACTGTAATATCAGCCGTATTATTTTCCAGAACATTTTTCTGAACAATACTTTCAACGCTTATATTACATTCAGCGCAAATATTCCCGATATTTCCGATAACACCTTTATTATTTTTTGCATTCAAAGAAAGATAATATTTATTTTCAGTATCCAAAATATTTACGCAATCTGCCAAATCTTCGTGATAGCAGCGCATCATCGGTAAAAGATAATCCGTTGTACCGAGTTCTGCCGCAATAGCCAGAATATCGCCGACAACGGAACTTGCTGTCGGAAGTTCCCCTGCACCAGGGCCTGAAAGGGTTATATGTCCTATCGGATGACCTGTAAGGCTGACAGCATTTGTTACATAATCTATATGCGCAAGCGTTGACGCCATCGGAACAAGCATTGGATGAACTCTGACGTCGGCACGGCCTTTTTCATCCATTTTCGCAGAAGCAATAAGTTTAATCTTATAGCCCAGATCATTTGCCGCTTTCATATCTTCCGCGCGAACTTTAGTTATCCCTTCTCTATAAACATTTTCAAATTTTATTCTCTTTTTAAAAGCAAGCGTTGCAAGGGTTGTAATTTTATAAGCAGCGTCAAAACCTTCAACATCACCTGTAGGGTCTGTTTCAGCATAACCCAAATCCTGTGCTTCTTTTAAAACATCATCATAAGACGCGCTTTGAACATCCATTTTGGTCAGGATGTAATTTGTCGTACCGTTTAAGATAGCTTCAACTTTATTGATTTTGTTGCCTGCAAGAATCGTTTTTATCGGCATAATAATCGGAATCCCGCCTGCAATTGCAGCTTCATACAGTATAACCTTATTATGTTGTTCCGCAAAGTTGAAAATTTCCACTCCGCGTTTTGCAAGAAGTTCTTTGTTAGCGGTTACAATATGCTTGCCGTTTTTGATTGCTGTAGTAATCAAGTCATACGCCGGTTCCATACCGCCGATAAGCTCGCAAACAATATCTATTTCCGGATTATTTACCACTTCATACGGATTATCCGTAATTAAATTTTCGTCCAAATTCGGAATATTACGCTTTTTATTTTTGTTTTTGACTGCAATTTTGGCAACCTCAATATTATCAAAAGTCTGAAGCGTCTTGTAAACACCTGTACCTACTGTACCTAAACCAATTAACCCTATTTTAATTTTTTTCTTTTCCATAGATTAAGTATACCATAAACAATAGTATTTATGTAAAGTTTATGACTTTATATTTGATAAAAATTCGATTAGTTGTATAATAAGATTTATGGACATAAACAAGCAGAAAAAATTTGCTGCAGGGCTTTCGATTTTTTCAAATGCCGCGATAATTCTCTTAAAACTTATCGCCGGATTTTTGTCAGGCAGTATAAGTATTATATCAGAGGCAATTCATTCTCTGAGTGATATGTTTGCGTCTGTTTTAACGTATTTTTCCGTTATAAGATCATCAGAACCCGCAGACAAAGAACATCCCTTCGGGCATGGAAGATATGAGGATATGTCGGGGTTTATTGAAGGTGTGTTGATAATTCTTGCCGCATTTTATATTATTTTTGAAGCCGGTAAAAAATTATTATTCGGTCAATATGAGGATTTTGAACCCGTTTTGGGAATTTATGTAATGTTGTTTGCGGTAGTCGCAAATTTTGCGGTGAGTTCATTTCTTTTTAAAACCGCTAAAAAGTCCGGTTCAATTGCTCTTTTGGCTGACGCGGAACATTTGCGGACGGATATTTTTTCATCTTTCGGGGTTTTATTGGGATTGGTGCTTATCAAAATCACGGGAATACAAATTTTAGATCCGATTATTGCACTTTTGGTTGCGGCGTTAATTTTGAGAGCGGGTTTTTCAATTACAAAAACAGCTTTGAACAATCTTTTGGACGGATCTTTGCCCGAAAAAGACGTCGAATTGATTGAAAATATTGTAAATGAATTTAGGAGTAAGGGTGTAATCAGATATAAAGCCATAAAATCCCGTCAGGTAGGCGCGTGCAAAGATGTTGAGATGACTCTTATATTCCCTTCTGATATGACAATTCTGGCATGTCATACGATTTGTGATGAAGTGGAGGAAAAATTACATAAAGAATTCGGGAATACAAATGTTGTAATCCATGCGGAACCTGATTGCAAAAAATGCGCAAAGGTTTAATTTTTTACTTTAGCCTCCGCCGAAAAATCCGACAATTTCCAGTACATCGCCGTTTTTTATAACTTCGGTTGAGTATTTGTCTTTGTTTATAATTTCAAGATTTTTTTCTATGGCAAACATTTTGCCTGTGACCTGACGTTCGGTTATAAAATCCTGAATGGTTGAATTCTCTTCAATTTCAATTTCATTTCCGTTTACGATTATTTTAATTTTAGCCATAAATATTTTCCTTTTTGTTTATTATAAAATAAATTTATGCAAAGGTACAGCAGAAATATTTTATTAATTGGCAATCAAGGACAAACAAAACTTATAAAATCAAAGGTTTTGGTCTGCGGATGCGGGGGGTTAGGTTCAACTGTTATTATGAATCTGGCAGGTTCAGGCGTCGGAACAATCGGGCTTATTGATGACGATGTTGTTGAAGTTTCCAACCTTAACCGGCAGTTTATTCATAAAAATATTGGTGAAGATAAAGTGACATCCGCTAAAAAAAGAATTCTGGAATATAATCCTGAAATCACGGTTAACACATATAAAATAAGGCTTGATGAAAATAATTATCAAAGTATTGTAAAAGATTATGATATTATAATTGACTGTTTTGATTCATATAAATCAAAATTTTTGTTGAATGATATAGCTGTGGAAACCGGAAAAACCCTTATCCATGGCGGTGTTACGGAATATTTCGGACAGGTTACGGTGATAAAACCTTCAACGCCTTGCCTCAGGTGTATTTTTCCGGATATTGATTTGGAAAAAGAAGTTCCGAAAGGTATTTTAAGCCCCGTGGTGTCAACAGTTGCGTCAATTCAATCCATGGAGGCTGTCAAACAGATTTTGAGTACGGGTGAGCCTCTTGAGGGGCTATTATTGACTTATAAGGCTTTAACAAATGATTTTAAAAAGTTGAAAATTACAAAAAATACTTCATGTAAATGTTATAAAAAGATATAATTTTGTTATAATTAGATTTTGGAGAGAATAATGACACTCGGATTAAATGTAAGCGGTGAGAATAACAAAATAGTTTTAATAAAAGACGGAAAAGAAGTTCCGTATGAACCTGTTAAGGGCTTGAATATTACGATAACGGGCAACTCAAACACCGTAATGGTGGAAGTTCCGACAAAATTTATTGCGGTATCAATAGTCATGAACGGCGATAATAATTTTTGTCACATAAAAACAACGAAGCACAGATTTATAAGACACACAAGTTTCGGCATGGAAAACGGCGGCATAATTACGGTCGGCAGCGGAATATCAGTTTACAGAAATCTAAATGTAGTTGCAAAAAACGGTAAAAAAGTAGAAATCGGTGATGAATGTATGTTTGCCAGAGATGTTATTATAAGAAATAATGACGGACACACAATAACCGATACTTTGACAGGCGAAATTTTAAACGCACCCGAAGATATAATAATCCACGACAGGGTTTGGATTGCAACAAGGTCAATGATTTTAAAAGGAAGCGAAATTCGGGAAGGTTCAATTGTCGGTGCAATGTCACTTGTAAATAAAAAATTTGATGAGCCGAACATTATTCTTGCAGGGGTTCCTGCGAAAAAAATCAGAGGAAATGTTTCCTGGGACAGGGCGGATTTTGACAGCTATGTTGCCAAAAATAATATAATTATGTAAGTTTTTTGCCTAATTCCAGAACGGTTTTGATATCTTCGTCGGGATTTTTGCCGACTGTTGTAAGATAATTGCCTATCAAAATCCCTTCAACGCAAGTTTTCAGAGCAAGTTTTTGGTTTTCATCGCTTAACCTCATTCTGCCGCCGCAAAAACGGAGAACTGATTTTGGGTTGGCGATTTTAAATATAGCAAGTGTTCTTAAAATATTTTCTTCATCAATTTTATTATGATAATTTTCAAACGGAGTTTGGGGAATCGGCATCAGAATATTTATCGGAATTGAATCCGGCTGAATTTCCGCAAGTTCAAGTGCCATTTCAATTCTTTGCTCAACTGTTTCTCCCATACCCAGAATTACCCCGCAGCAGAGCTCCATTCCGTATTTTTTAACGAGTTTGCAGGTATTCAGCCTGTCATCCCACGTGTGCGTGGTACAGACTTCCGGATAATATGACCGGCATGTGTTTATATTGTGGTGAAAGCGTTTCAATCCGGCATCTGCGAGTTTTTTTGCCATATCTTCATCCAAAATTCCGATAGATGCACAGCTTTTTATCCCGTCAATTTTATTAACCGCTTTTATAAGGTTTATTACTTTATCAAAATCTTCTTCAGCAGGGGTTTTGCCTGAGGTTACAACGGAGAACCTGTCTGCGTGGTGTGATTTTGCATCAAGTGCAGCTTTTATAACTTCATTTTCGCTGATCAGCGGGTATGTTTCAATATTTGTTCTGTAGTGTGAACTTTGCGCGCAGTATTTGCAGTTTTGGGAACATTTGCCGTTACGCGCGTTTACTATTGAACAAAATTCAATTTTATCGGATACGTATTCGGATGAAATCTTTAATAGTTCATCCAAATCCGTATTATATAATTCAAGTAATTCTTCTTTTGTCATGGCTTTTATTATGTTACGCCGAAAGAGTCTTAAAATCAACAATAATTCATATAAATGATGATTTTTTAAACACAATCGTTATAATAATAGTATGAAAAAATTATTCGCGATAATTTTCATAGCATTTTTTTGCCTGCCTGTTTACGGCGCCAAAAAAAATCCTGCATTTGACGGCAGAGGCTATGTCGGGACTTTGCCAGATTTAACCCGTCAATACCAGCCTACGGAGCCAAAGTCCACAAAACCGGTTATTGAACAGGTGGAAAATTTTCATTCATCCGATCAGATAAAGCCAATCCCCCGTGATAATCCGGCGTTTGTTAATATCATTTTGAAACAGGACAAAACGACTAAATATATGAATGATATTAATGAATTTATTCCTATGCTTGAAAAAATATACGATTCAATAGAAAACGGTGAAAATGTTCAGCTTTTCAATGCAAAAGTGTATTTTTTCAACAAAAATGCGGACTATTTGCGTGATAAATACGTTGAAAAACCGGAAGGTGAATATATTTCATTTAAAAAGCTTATGGAATTAAGCACACATGCCAAATCAATTGCACTTTTACGTGCCGAGGCACAGAAATATAACCCCTATCTTGCATATTCAGGCGCCGGATATATTTATGATCCCGATAATATTAACCAGCAGCTTGAATATTTGAAAAAAGAAGTTGAACAGGCAATTTTACTTCTGCGGGATACTAATTAATTCCCCATTTCGCTTTCATCTGTCTTATTTCGCCGCGGTTAAGCGCTTCTTCAAGTTCTATATTAACTGTTCTCAAAAGTTTTTCGGACTCTTCACCTTTTCGGAAAACAAGAGCATAAGGTTCTTTTGAATAGCGTTTGGGGAGAATTTTTACATTCGGGTCATTCATTGCAAAGCCCAGCAAAATTGTGTCATCCGCAATCATTGCGTCAGCCTTGCCGGCTTTCAGTGCCTGATAAGCTTCGGGGTATGTTTTGTAGCCTATGATTTGAATATTCGGAACATTTGATCTTAAGCCCTGCTCAACGGTTGAGCCGTATACAATAATCGCTTTTCTGTTCTCAAGATCGCTTAAGGAGGTGATATCGCTTTGTTTCGGCACCATAATTGCCTGACCTGCGGTGTGATAAGGTATGGAAAAATCCAGAATAATCTGTCTTTGCGGGGTTATAGACATAGTTGCCGCAATCATATCGACTTCGCCTGACGCAAGTTTCATAATCCTGTTTGTTGTATTTACGGGAACAAAAGCGATTTTATCAGGATTGCCAAGAATTTTTTTTGCGATAAATCTTGCAAGATCAATGTCAAATCCGATATTATTGCCTTTTTTATCCAGATAGCCGAAAGGCGGAGTGTCAATTTTAACACCTACAGTCAGTATATCTTTCTGGCGGATTGAAGTTAGAGTGTCATTTGTGACCTCTTGTTTTTTCCCACATCCGCATAGGACTAAAGACAATAATAATAAAGCTCCGCATAGTTTTTTAATCATAAATATATTATAGCATAAAAAAGTGAATGAGGTGAGTGGAAAAAGTTAGTGTAATACCAAGGCGCTAAGATACTTATGCTGTTTGTTGAGAAGTTATTTCCAAGGATAATCTTTCGGGAAAGTCCAGCCATTTCTTAAAATCATTTCTCCGCAGCCCATAGAACTGTTAACACCAGACCCTTGATCAGTGCATAAATTTGTTAAATCGGTGTATTTCGACCCATAAAAGCCAAAATGTCCTGTAGTTAAGCTTAAATTAGTAGCAAAAAGATCTTTTCCTGATACATTGGGTTTTTGCGGCCCATTTATATCAATATGGATTATGATACTTACAATTTTGTTGGCATCAGAACCATTTACTGCAGCTAGTAATGCGGCTCCGTTAGCAAGGTTTATAATATAATATTTAGCATCTACAGAAGGTCTTACGGAAGCGGCTCCTGAAAGTAGATGTATTTCATCCCATCCCGCTTCTTTTATTATTTTATATTCGGATTTTGTTGCGGTTTTAAAATATGGTACTAAATATTTTTCGCAAACTGATACTACAATATCTTTTGATATTTGATTTAATGTGTCATCATCGTAATCCAGTTTATAATTTTTAAGTCCCCAGGTTTGCGGGTCACCATTTTCAACCTGTGAGGCTAAAATTGCATTTTGTACAATTGCATAACTTTGTTTTAGTCTTGTAAGTGTAACTTTTTTTTGATAATTAACAATTAAAGTCGGTATTGTCATTGCGGCCACAACGCCGATTATGCCAAGAGTTATGAGGATTTCTGCAAGTGTGAAGGCATATTGTTTCATTTGGTATCTCCTTTTCTGTAAATTGTTCTTCATTTATGTGATTTAAAATTATCATAGGATAATTCTAGAGCATAGAGTTAATTTTGTCAATAAATTAAAATAATTTGTATGAAAGACGAAAGATTACTTATATTAGGGCAAAGAATACGTTTTGAAAGGCTTAAAAAGGGATTGTCACAAGAGGAGCTTGCGGAAAAAACAGAACTTTCCCGTCGTGCCATAAGTTGTATTGAGTGCGGAGTTAATGATGCGAAATACACCACACTTTTAAAAATAGCGGATGCTCTTGATATTGATATTTCTGTTTTGTTTTTGAAGTCTTTGTAGTCATTTATTTAGTTAATCCATTGTATATTTTTAACACTTTACCAAATAGCCTGAGTGAATAACCGCTTTTGGCAATGTTTCTGACGTTGAATGAAGTACATAATTTGGTATAAAGTTTGTTTTTTAACTTTTGGGGTTTTTCAAGCAAAAGCCCGCAAACACAAGGAGGTAAAAATGACTATTAAAAAACTTACTGTGGCAGCTGCAATTGCCGTTGGAATAGCAACGTGTTCCTTGAATCAAGCAATGGCGGCTTGCCCGTGTGCAGAGCCGTTACCGACAGTAACCGGTCCTGCATGTCCGATTGAAGAACAAATGCCTGTAGTTACAGGCGGGGCATGTCCGTGTGAAAAACCGGCGCCTAAATGCAACACTTGCAAAAAAGCATTGCCTGATTGCGATTGTAAAAAACCTGCACCTTGCGATCCGTGCGAACAAGAAAAAAAATCCGACTGCGGTTGTCCCGATGAAATAAGCTGTGACGAACCTGCAGTTCCGGCATGTGCATTGTGTCCTCAAACAGGCAAACCTGACAAAGCCCAAATGAAACAGGTTTACGGTTATCCGCAGGCAATCTACGGTACGAACAACTATGTAGGCGAACCGGCTAATTCAATCTTCTCAACCGAAACAGCTATGAAAGGCTGCTCTTCAAGCAGATTATCATCTAACATCAGCGGTGTAACCGTTGCAACAGACGGCAATATTACCGGTGCCGCTGCTCAAATGCCTTGTTTGAATGAATTGCCTTCAATCAACAACGGTGTTTCCGTTAACAGAAATGAAGCCACTATGGACGGCAACAATTGCCCGATTGATTTTCAATCATCAAATTCAATTGATGCAATAAAAAAGTCACTCGTCCCTTTTGATTTGAAACCGTTTGCAAATCAAACAACAGGTGCCGCAGCAGGTGTTGCAGGTGCATGTATGTTTCCGGACGTCCCGAACAGCCATTGGGCAGCATGCGATATTGACAAATTAGCCATGAATGATGTTGTTGTAGGTTATCCGGACGGTTTGTTTAAGCCTAACAAAAATATTTCACGTGCTGAATTTGCAACAATGTTAGTTAAAGGTTTTAACCTTGACTCATGCGGTCTTGAACGCGAAGGCATGTTTACGGACGTTCCGCGCGGAAATTGGGCTAATGCAGCAATTGCAAAAGCTGTTGACGAAAATCTGTTAAAAGGTTATCCGAACGGCCAATTCAGACCTAACAACAACGTAACAAGGGTTGAAGCGTTAACATCAATTGCAAAAGGTATGACATGCGACATTGACCAGTGCAAAGCCGATGAAATCTTAAGCAAATACACTGACGGCGCATCTGTCCCGACATGGGCAAGAATTCCTGTAGCAAAATCATTGGAAAATGGTGCATTGAAAGATTCACCTAATCCTAATATGATTATGCCGAATAAAGACGCTTCCCGTGCGGATGTTGCATCTATGATGCAGACAGTTCGCGTAGCTCTGGGTTATGATACTAACCCGAAAACCGCAAACAGCATTTGTCCTGCATGTCCCGTAGACAAAAATGCATTTGTTCAGGAAGAAGAAATTGTTAAAATTCCTACACTTCAAATTGAAATGATAGACCAGTTAACCGCAAAATCATCTCACGTAGGTCAATACTTCCGCGCAAATACACTTGAGGACGTTACAATTAACGGTGTAACTTATCCTTGCGGATCAACTGTTACAGGTCAGGTTGTCGAAGTTATCAGACCTTCAGGCTGTGACAAAGGTGCTTTGAAATTGGCATTTACCGATATTAAAAACGGCGATTGCAAAACTAAGTTACCGAAACAAATCTTAAGCGCACAAATTAATAAATCAAAAAATGTAAACCCAGTTGCAAGACTTGTAGAAATGCCGTTTACATGGGCAGGTTCATTAGTTGGTGTTGCCGGAAGAACAGTCGGCGGTGTTGTAACCAACCTCGGTAACGCTGTTGAAAACGTATCTAACGACGCAGGTTATATGTTAGGCCACGTATTCCAGGGTAAATTCGGTGCTGCTGCACGTAACCTTGGCGACGGATTATGGGAAACTGTTAAAGCCCCTGTTGACGTAACAAGAACAGCATTGTCAGGTACTATGGGCTTATTCCAGACAACAGGCGACGAATTTGCTTACCTTGTTGACCCTCGCGGATATAAAATATCTGCCGTAAATCCAAGAGAACACGTTACTATTGCTTT